>CAZDTE010000069.1:0-17096 GCA_964508275.1 uncultured Ardenticatenales bacterium | reverse complement strand
CAAAGTTGGGGGGGTTGCCCCCCAAAGTTGGGGGGTTAGGGGGGCGCGACGTTCTACTCACCCCGAATTATTGAGATGATACGAGAGACGCGCATAAAGCAACGAAAGGCAAGGGGTCGGCGAGTGGACAGAGTAGACAGTCTCATGATGGGGCACATCAGCCTGGATGAGACCAATGGGGGATTTCGTCTGGGCGGCACGGTGACATACGCCGGGATTGCCGCCCACTCCCTTAGCTACCGTGTAGGGATCGTCACCGCCGCGCAGGCCGACCTACCCTTGTCACCGCTCCGCAGGGAAGGAATACACGTCAAGGTCAAGCAATCTCCGGCAACGACTCGCTTCCGAAATGTCTACTCCCCCACAGGACAGCGCGGCCAGGTCATATTCTCTCGCGCAGATGCTTTGCGGGGAGACGATGTGCCGCCGGTTTGGCGGGATGCTCCGGTGGTTCTTGTCGCCCCGGTTGCCCAAGAAATGGAAAGCTCGATCCTGGAAACCTTTTCGTCATCGGCCTTGCTGGGACTGACGTCGCAAGGCTGGCTACGCAAGTGGGATGCTGACGGGACGATCTCGCCGACCGACTGGCCCGCTGCCAAAACGTGCCTACCGCGAGTCAGCGCTCTGTTCCTCAGCTTGGAGGACGTGGGCGGGGACTGGGATCTGGCCCGGCACTATGCTCGCTTGGCGCCGCTCGCGGTGGTCACGCTGGCGGCGGACGGTGCGGTTGTCTTCCAGCGCGAGGAGAGGCAACACTTCGAGCCGCGGCCAGCGAACGCCATCGACCCCACAGGCGCCGGTGATGTGTTTGCCGCCGCCTTTCTCGTGCGTTTGTACGAGACGGACGATCCGGCGGAAGCTTGCCGCTTTGCCAACGTGATGGCCTCACTCTCCACGGAGGGGGAAGGCTGGAGTCACATTCCTCGCCGGTCCGCTGTGGAGGACTGGCTTTCCACGCAGACAGGAGGAGACGCGTAACGCATGGCTAAGGTCTACGCCTTCGCGAACCAGAAGGGCGGTGTGGGAAAGACCACGACTGTGGTCAATCTCGCTGCCTACATGTCCGCCGCCGGGCTGCGTGTGCTGGTCGTGGACATGGACCCGCAGGCTAACGCGACCAGCAGCTTGGGGATCGCACCGCTCTCGCTGGAGTACTCTATCTACGATGCCTTGCTGGGACAGGCAGACATCAACAAGGTGGTGACCTTGACGAAGCGAGTGCGTCTGGACCTGGCACCAGCAGCGCCGTCTCTGGCCGGTGCGGAGGTTGAGATCGTGGGCATGTTGGCCCGGGAGCGCCTGTTGCAGCGCGCGCTGGAAGGGGTTCTCGACTGCTACGACTTCATCCTGATCGACTCACCGCCCAGCCTGGGGCTGCTGACGGTCAACGCTCTGACCGCTGCTGCTCATGGCGTGATTATCCCCGTGCAATGCGAATACCTGGCCCTGGAAGGGTTGACGCGGCTACTACACACGGTGAACCTGGTGCAAGAGAACTTGAATCCTCTGTTGGAGGTAGCCGGCATCGTCCTGACCATGTACGATGCCCGGACGAAGCTCTCTGAACACGTCGCCGATGAGGTGCGGCGACACTTTCCGGGCCAGGTTTTCCGGACCGTGATTCCGCGAAACATACGCCTGGGCGAAGCACCAAGCTATGGGGAGACCATTCTGGATTACGCTCCCCACTCCAGCGGAGGCGTCTCGTATCGCCTGTTGACCGAAGACCTGTTGCTGCGGGTCGGGGTTTCGGGGCCGCAGGCCCAACCCGAAGAGCCCCGCGAGCGAGAAGCGGCCCCTGTTTCCGGGGCCAAGCTGCGAACCAATCTATGGGCACGACGGAGGTAAACAGTGGCCAAAAGACGTGGGCTCGGACGAGGTTTGGAATCATTGATCCCCCCTGCTGTGCGGCAACCGCAACCCTCGGGGTTGCTGGAGGTCCCGATCACTTCCATCGCCCGCAACCCGCACCAGCCCCGGCACCACCTGGATGAACAGGCGCTGGAATCTTTGGCCGATTCGATTCGTGAACATGGCCTATTGCAGCCGCTGGTTGTAACCCGGCTGGACAGAGAGGACGCTGAAGGAAGCCTCGCGCAATACCAACTGATAGCGGGCGAACGCCGGTGGACGGCGGCCCAGATGGCCGGGCTGTCCTCGATTCCGGTCGTGATCAAGGAGGCCTCTTCCCAACAACTGCTGGAGATGGCGCTCGTAGAGAACATCCAGCGCGCTGACCTGAACGTGTTGGAAGAGGCCAATGCATATCAGCAGTTGGCCACAGATTTCGGTCTCTCGCAACAAGAGATCGCGGAGAAGGTGAGCAAAAGCCGGGTCGCGGTTGCGAACATTATACGACTCTTACGTCTGCCGGCGGACATCCAGACATTGTTGGCAGAAGGTGAATTGACCGAGGGCCACGCGCGCGCCCTGCTGACTCTGAAGGACGCAGACGAACAGCGCAAGCTAGCGCAACAGATCATCCACCGCGGCCTGACGGTGCGCCAGGCCGAAGACCTGGTACGTCAGAAACGAAAACAACCCCCCGATCCTCCACAGCGGGCAACGAGGGAGACTACTTCAGACACACCTGCTGTTGAAGAGCAGTTCCGGCGGGCATTAGGCACGAAAGTGCAACTCAAGCGAGGGCGGCGCGGTGGTAGGCTGATCATCCATTTCTACTCGGAGGAAGAGTTACAGGGCCTATACGATCTTCTAGTCGGTGAGGTGTAAGCACCTGTGGCAGCGAGCGCGAAGACAACGAGCAGTCCCGCGATCTGTGACTACGAAGGTTCCACCTACCAGACCGATTTCTGGGTTGGTCAGGGCCGGGAGTACGAGGACCGAGTGGAGCGCATCGCCCTGAGAAAACTCCTGCCGCCGACGGGTGAGCGTTTGGTGGAGATCGGGGCTGGGTTTGGCCGCTTGGCCGATCTATACGGAGGTTACGGCCAAGTCATCCTGGTTGACTACGCCATCTCCCAGCTGCGCCAAGCACAGGAACGACTGAGGGCTGATGGCCGATTCCTGTTCGTAGCCGCCAACCTATATCACCTACCCTTTCCGGCGGGATGTTTCGACACGGCAGTGACAGTGCGGGTTCTGCACCACGTGCAAGACTTGCCGGCCGCACTGGCCGAGATCGGGCGGGTTCTTTGCGGCGGTGGGACCTTCGTGCTAGAATACGCCAACAAGCGACACCTGCGCGCCGTCTTGCGCAAACTTGCCGGTCGGGCCAGGCCGGGTGAAACCCCGTTTGACCTGAACCCGTACGAATACGTTCCGCTGAACTTCGATTTCCATCCGCGCTACGTGACGCAGAGCCTTGATCAAGCGAATGTGGCGATTGAGAAAGAATTGTCTGTTTCCCTCTTCCGCCTGCCGCTGCTAAAGCGTTGGCTACCGGCCGTGGTGCTGGCAACACTGGACGGGTGGCTACAGGCTCCGGCAGCCAGCTGGCACATGACACCCAGCCAATTCGTGCGCACTCGCCGGCTTGGCTCAGCGGGAGATCGCCGGCCGGGCAGCCTGTTCGCCTGCCCGCGCTGTGGCTATGCTGGTTTGGAGGAAGTGACCGATGGGCTCCACTGTTCCGGATGTGGGTCACAGTGGCCGGTGGAGAACGGCATTTACGACTTTCGGGTTAGTGGGTGAGGCCCCTTGCCGAAACGGCTGGTTTATTGTATACTTACCCTGCCGGAACAAGGCCAGCAGGACTAGCACATGCACAGGCTCCCAAGCAGAGGGACCGATCTATCAGAAAGTAGCCCCTTCATCAAGGAATGCAGGAGGTCACCATGAGGGTATCTTGTCTTCAGGAGAATCTGGCCAGAGGCCTGGCGATTGTGGGTCGGGCCGTCGCTTCTCGCAGCACACTACCGGTACTCAGCAACATCTACCTGGGCACCGACGATGGTCGCCTGAAACTTGCGGCGACGAACTTGGAGATCGGCATCACCTGTTGGATCGGTGCTCAGGTAGAGGAAGAGGGCCGGACCACTGTGCCAGCCCGCGTGATCACCGAGCTGGTGAACTCGTCTCCACCCGAACGGATTGACTTGGACCTAAACGTGCGCACACAGACTATGCAGATTCAGTGCGCCCATTTTCAGGCCCAGTTGAAGGGAATTGATGCGAGTGACTTCCCGATCATCCCCGTGGCCGAACAAGACAGCGTCCTACGGTTGCCGCCGGACACGCTGCAAGAAATGGTCTCTCAGGTAGCTTTTGCGGCGGCGACGGACGAAACCCGCCCCATTCTGACCGGCGTACTGACGGAAACCAAAGGCTCCACCATAACGATGGCTTCGGCCGATGGATTCCGCATATCTGTACGGTCAGCCTCCCTGGCAGACCCGGTGGAAGAGAACACCAGCGTGATCATCCCCACGCGTGCGTTGCAGGAGGTGGCCCGGGTCACAGGGGATCAGGAGAAGCCGGTCGAAATCTCCGTTACCCCGAACCGCAACCAGGCCCTGTTCCACATGCAGAATGTGGACCTGGTCACTCAACTGATCGAGGGGAACTTTCCAGACTACAAGCAGATTCTGCCAGAAGGCTTCGTCACGCGAACCGTTTTGGACACAGGCGCGTTTCTCCGGGCGATCCGCAGGGCGTACATTTTTGCCCGCGACGCCGCCAACATGGTCCGCCTGCAAATCTCTGCCGAGAGCGAGGAGCGGCCAGGCCACATGCGCGTCATCGCGGAGGCAGCCGAACTGGGAGACAATGTTGAAGAACTGGGAGCCAGCGTGGAGGGCGAAGATATTGAGATCGCCTTCAACGCTCGCTATTTGATCGACGTCTTGAGCGTCATTGGCACAGCCCAGACGATCATCGAGACGACGGATGCCACCAGCAGGGGGGCAATTCGCCCAGCAGACGGGGGCGACTTTACCCACGTGATTATGCCGATGCACATCACGCAGCGATAGCTCGGTGTTTCACGTGAAACACCAACGCCTGGGCATCTAGGCCAGGCGTTCGTTGCAAGAATCCCGAACCCCACAGGCCCGGCACCGGCGGGCATCATCATGACTGATGCCGACGTGTCGGGCTTTTTTGTCTCTCCGGATTTCCGAAACTGTCTCCACGACGGCTGCTCGCAAAGCCTCTGCGTAGTCCACGCGAAAAGTGCCGGTCTGGTATTTCAGCAAGCCGTGTGAGGGCGCTCGCCCGTGCGCCTCTTCCACCAGCAGGCAATAGGCGCCTAGCTGAAGAATGTCCGCTTCATAAGGCTTGCTGGCCGTACGTCCGGGCTTGACTTCAATCGGGATGGTCTCTCTCCGCTCTCGGACCAGATAATCCGGACGGCCTGTCAGACGATAGCGCTGAGAGAAGAGGGGACGTTCCATTGCTGCCCACCCGCTCTCATCCACGGAGACCACGCGGCCAGGCGGTAACCCGGTTCTCCGACGCATGGCGCCGGCCCGGCGAAGCAGCCAGAGCCCGATGACCAAGAGGGCAACCGCCAGAACCAACGGCTCGCTCATCGCTTACCCGCCAAACCCGGCACGCAGCAAGGCAACTCCGATAAGCAGCGCGGCCACGGCGATCAGCAACCAGGCGACTCTGGCCAGCCGAATCGAGGTCGCGACCTGCCGGGCATGACGCTGATGCCGGCGGGTTCCTTCGGCCATCAAAGGGCCGTGCGCGGAAGATATGCCCTGTACATGCCGCAACCACCAGGCTCGCGCGCAGTAGGCATACTCCCCGACCTCGCTGGCGCGGACAACCGAGCCGATGTTTCTCGCCTCCTTTATCTGCTGCCTCCTGCCAGATACTTGCAGTCGATTCTACACCAACTCCGGCAGAATGACAAACTCTGTCCCAACGAAAAACGGGAGACGCAACAGGTGCGCCCCCCGCTCCCCATGGAAACTGGCGACTAGGCCACAGTGAAATCGCCTTCGATGACTTCCTCGCCGGACGATTCGCCGCCCTCCTGATCATGACCATTGCCGCCAGGTGTCTCGGCAGTCGCATACAGCTGCTCCGACAGGCGGTAACCGGCTTGTTGTAGCGCCTCGGTCGCGCTGCGGATACGGCCCACATCGTCGCCGGCCAGCGCGTCACGCACAGCCTGAATCTTGGCTTCGATCTCCTGCCGGTCGGAATCCGACACCTTACTGCCTGCCTCCCGCAAGGTCTTCTCCATCTGGTGAGCCAGGTTGTCCGCCATGTTGCGCGCTTCGATCAACTCTCGCTGGCGTCGATCTTCCTCCGCGTGCTGTTCGGCCTCGCGCACCAGACGATCCACGTCATCGCTGCTCAGATTGGTTGAAGCGGCGATGGTGATCTGCTGCTCCTTTCCGGTAGCCTTGTCCTGGGCTGTCACACCCAGGATGCCATTCGCGTCAATGTCGAAACTGACCTCGATCTGCGGCATACCACGCGGCGCCACCGGGATACCCTCCAATCGGAAGCGCCCCAGGGTCATGTTATCCCTGGCCATCGGACGCTCCCCCTGCAGGACATGGATGTCCACTGCCGTCTGCCCATCATCCGCCGTGCTGAAGACCTCACTCTTGCGGGTCGGGATCGTCGTGTTGCGTGGGATCAGCGTTGTCATCACGCCGCCCAGCGTCTCTAGCCCCAGACTTAACGGGGTCACATCCAGGAGAAGGACGTCGTTGACCTCACCGCCCAGGACGCCGCCCTGAATTGCGGCACCAATCGCCACCACCTCATCGGGGTTCACCCCCTTGTGGGGTTCCTTCCCTCCGGTCAGCTTGCGGATCAGATCCTGGATCATCGGCATGCGCGTGCTACCGCCGACCAGCACTACCTCGTCAACGTCGCCGGCATCCAGTTTAGCATCCTCAAGCGCCCGCTTGAACGGACCCACGCACCGCTGCACCAGATCGTCGGTCAACTGCTCGAACCCGGACCGCGTAAGCTTCATCTGCAAATGCTGCGGCCCTGTGGCATCCGCCGTGATGAAGGGCAGGTTAATCTCGGTCTCCACCACCGAAGAGAGCTCGATCTTGGCTTTCTCCGCCCCCTCCCTCAAGCGCTGTAGGGCCTGCCGATCTTGCCGCAAGTCAATACCCTTTTCCTTCTTGAACTCATCGGCTAGCCAATCAACAATGCGCTGGTCCCAGTCATCGCCACCGAGGTGGGTGTCACCGCTCGTGGCCTTGACCTCGATGACACCTTCGCCGACCTCCAGCACCGATACGTCAAAGGTGCCGCCTCCCAGATCGAAGACCAGAATGATCTCCAGCTCCTTCTTATCTAGCCCGTAGGCCAGGGAGGCCGCCGTCGGCTCATTGATGATGCGCAACACCTCCAGTCCGGCGATCTTGCCGGCATCCTTGGTGGCTTGACGCTGTGCGTCATTGAAGTAGGCCGGTACCGTAACGATGGCCTTGGTCACGGATGCACCGAGATACGCCGAGGCATCTGTTTTCAGCTTCTGCAGAATCATCGCCGCAATCTCTTGCGGCGTGTACGTCTTGCCAGTCACGGGAACATTCACCCGCGCATCACCACTCGGCCCTCGTACAACCCGGTATGGCACCAGTTTCTGGTCCTGTTCCGTATCCTCAAAACGGCGACCCATGAAGCGCTTGATCGAGAAAACTGTGTTCTCCGGATTTACGGCCGCCTGACGTTTAGCCGCCTGACCCACCAATCGTTCACCGCTCTTCGAAAACGCCACCACCGACGGCGTGGTGCGCCCACCCTCGGCGTTTGGAATCACCGTCGCGCCACCGCCTTCCAGCACAGCAACACAACTATTCGTCGTCCCCAAATCAATTCCTACAATCTTCGACATCCGACATCCCTCCTTATCCATCGAGCCAACACCTGTTTCAAGCACTCTCAGTGTAGCCCCGATTTGTTGGATGAACACTAGAAAACTGTTAGAGAAATGCTAGAGTTGTGAGCGTACCGCGTTGGGGACATCCAGGTTGTCAAAAACGGTTGGCAAGCGCCGGAACAGCTATTCCGGCGCTACGGGAAAAACGTAGAGGACTACGGGACGTGGCTCGCGAATCCCTATTCGTCGTGAGCAAGCACAACTCCCCTATCAATGTGTCCCCAAGTCGTGATGGTCATCCAGGAGTATACCGCTTTACTCTATACCCGGCACCCAGAGCCCAGTTGCGCAGTCATCCTGGCTGTGCTATAATAAATGTAGAGTTATCCGGTAAAGGTTGTGGGGTATGAGACAGCTTGCCTGCGCAGGGCAAGGAGCCGTTAAATGAGCAGCACATCCGGCAGCGAGCGACACGCACCCAAACCGCTGCGCATCGCCGTGGTTGGCGGCGGCCCAGCCGGCGCTCTCTTCGCCTGCTTCGCCTTCTTCTTCGCCAGACAGGTAGAGAGGCCGATAGACGTGACGATCTACGAGCCCCGCGATTTCTCTCGCGGTGCGCGCCCTGGCTGCAACATGTGCGCCGGACTCATTCCCACCCACGTACTGGATGAAATGGCCGAAATCGGCATCTTCCTTCCCCCGCGCGTGATCCGCAACCGCATCAGCGACTACAGCCTGCATGTGTCTGCTGGCAGGCTTGACGTAGCCCAACCGGACAAGAAAGCCAGCGTGGTTAGTGTGTTCCGTGGCAACGGCCCCCTACAACCTCCACCCAAGTTGCCCATCAGCCTGGACGCCTTCCTGCTGAGTGAGGCGGTGGCGCGCGGGGCCCAGCTCCGTCCCCTGCCGGTGCGTTCCATCAACTTGGGCCGTAATACTCCCTGCTTACGCACAGCCGGCGACCAGACCGAGCCATACGACCTGATCGTCCTCGCCGCGGGAGTCAATGGACCTCCCCTGCCCGTAGAAGGAATCCTCCACCGGCCACCGGCCACCCGGAGCATGGCCCAGACGGAAGTTCGCCTTCCGCCAGCTGCCATCAAAACGCTTCGTGGCCGGGTGCACATCTTCCTGCCCAGCGAAGGCAACCTGATGTTCGGCACGCTGGTGCCGAAGGAAAACTACGTCAACATCTCTTTGTTCGGTGACGACCTCCCTCGTGGAAGCATGACCTCCTTCCTTTCCTTGCCGGAAGTGAAAGCCCAACTCGGTGTCCGGCCAAACAGGATATGTGGCTGTCTTCCACGAATTGCCGTATCCGCTGCCGATCCCCTCTACGGGAATGGCTTCGTCGCCATCGGCGACAGCGGCGTTACCCGCCTATACAAGAATGGCATCGGCAGCGCCCTGCGTACCGCGCGATCATCCGCCCGCACCGCCCTGTTCTTCGGCCCCTCTGCCGCCGCCTTCAGACGTGGATATGAGCCCGTTTGCCGGGACATCATCCAGGACAACCGCTACGGCCACCTGCTGTTCCTTGCCACCCACATCTTTCAGAACTACCCCCGCCTGACTCATCCCCATCTGATGACCGTGAAGTGGGAGCAACGGCAGCCGCCCCGCCGCCGGCGGCTAAGTCGTCTGATCTGGGGTATGTTTACCGGCAGCGATTCCTATCGCGCGCTCTTCACCTTGGCTCTCGATCCCCGCATCCAGTACCACCTGCTCCACTGCCTGATCGCAGACACCTGGTACGGCAGAGATCTGCACACCGCTATGATGAGCAAAGGAAGACTGGAACTGTAAGAAAATGACGAATAACCCGGGTCCACTGACAAACGGATCGAAAGCCGTAATCATTGGGGGCGGGCCGGGCGGCTCAGCCTGTGCCGTAGCCCTCCTTCACATGGCCAAGCAATCTGGTCTCGACATCCAGGTGACCATCTACGAAGGCAAGGTGTTCGCGGACAAGTCTCACTACAACCAATGCGTTGGCGTCGTCTCTCCGCCTATCACCAGCATCCTGGAAGACCAGCTCCGCATCCCCTTTCCCTACCACCTGACACAACGCCGAATCAACGGCTACGTTCTGCATGGCCGCCGGCGCTCGCTGACCCTGGACGGGCCGGAAGACAAAGCCTCCTACGCTCTGCGCCGGATAGAGTTTGATCACTATATGCTGGAACAGGCTCGGCTGGCCGGCGCCGAGGTCATGCAATGCCGCGTCACCGATCTAGAGTTCCACCACGACGAGGTACACATCTACAGCGAGAGCGACTGTCGCCAGGCCGACGTTGTGGTTGGGGCTTTCGGGCTTGATGACGGCACCGCCGCCGTTTTCAAGCGAACGGTCGACTACGTGCAGCCTCGATTCCTGACCACTATCGTCACCAAAGTCCACCCACCCCCGGAAACCCTGGGGCCCGACGCATCTCGCATTCACGCCTTTCTGCCGAAAGCCTCACAAATCGAGTTCGGCGCGATCACGCCCAAGACCAATCACTTGACCATCAACACGGCCGGTGACAGCCTCGACACACACTGGATGGAATTGTTCCTCTCTTCGCCTGGCGTCAAACAGATTCTTTCCCTCGAAGCCGGGCACGAATCGCTCGACGCCCTGCACTTGCCCTATTTCAAAGGACGTTTTCCCATTTCCGTTGCCCGCAGATACTTCGGCGACCGCTACGTCATCGTGGGAGACGCGGCCGGCTTGGTACGGGCCTTCAAAGGAAAAGGCATCAACTCGGCCTGCCTGGGCGGCCTGTGGGCCGCCCGCTGCATCATGCGCGCCGGAATCTCCCACGCCGCCTTCGCCGACGACTACGTCAACTCCTGTCACGAAATCCTGAGAGACATCCCCTACGGCAAGGCCGTACGACAACTGGTCATCCTGGGCAGCCGCCTAGACCTCGTAGATCGCGCTCTGGCCGTTGCCGAGCAGGAACCCACCCTGCGCCAGGCGCTCTTCGACGCCGTCTCCGGAGACCGCAACTACCGGGACATTGTGCAGAGCTTGCTACACGTTAATCTCCTCTTGCGCATGGGTCACGCCTTCGTTCTGTCGCCCCAATCGGCTTGAGCTTGCGGTTCCTCAAAGCACAATTCTAGCGTCCGCGGACTGTCGTCCGCCGCTGGGGGAGTGAACATCGCTTCCCTGCCAGCTTGACGAAAGCCGGTTTCCGCGGTATACTATCCGTACCCCCTCCCAGGGGGGATGGGTTAGCTGTTCAGCATGGAAGGGCAAAGCGATGGATTCAGAATCGAAGAAAGCCGTAGTCGCACGCCTCAAGAGCATCGAGGGCCACGTCCGTGGCATAGAACGTATGGTGGAGGAAGACGCCTACTGCATTGACGTGATCAAGCAGACTCTGGCCGTCCAACGTGCCATGGACAAAGTGAATTCCTTGATGCTGGGTCACCATCTGGACACATGTGTGACGACGGCCATTCGCGGCGACGATCCTAACGACCGCCAGCGGGTGATCGGCGAACTGTTGAACGTGTTCGAAACGGCGAGCAAACTGTGAAAGGAAAGAACATGACGACCGAGACGTATCTTGCACCCAACATCTCTTGCGGGCATTGTGTCATGACGATTCAGCGGGAATTGGGGGCGCTAGAGGGCGTGCAAGCCGTGGAGGCAGACGAGACCAGCAAGCACGTAACCATTACCTTCGGGCCACCCGCCGACGCTTCCAAGATAAGTAGCCTGATGGCGGAAATCGGCTACCCTATCTCCCTTAGCTGACGCCTGGACGAAAGCATGTGCGGACGATTCACGCTGGCGGTCGATCCGGCGGACCTGATGGAATTACTCCCTGGCTTTGCTCTGCCCGCGGAACGCGAATTGTTACCGCGGTACAACATTGCCCCCACCCAAGAGATCGCCGTAGTTCCGAACACCGGCCGGAACCAGATCGAATTCTTCCGGTGGGGGCTTGTCCCTTCTTGGGCCAAGGACCCCAAAATCGGCAACCGTATGATCAATGCACGCTCCGAAACCCTGGCCGAGAAGCCCTCCTTTCGGGTTGCCTTCCGCCGCCGCCGTTGCCTCATCTTAGCCGACGGGTTCTTTGAGTGGCGAAAGGAAACCGCAAAAGCCAAGACACCGCTGTACGTCCGCCTGAAGGCTGGCAAGCCTTTCGCCTTTGCCGGCCTGTGGGAGGTGTGGAGCCCGCAGGACGAAACCGCACCCGACGCGGCCCCGCTCCTTTCTTGCACGATCATCACCACCACGCCCAACTCCCTCCTCGAACCGATTCACAACCGCATGCCCGTTATCCTCGACCCCGACGCCTATGATCTTTGGCTGGACACGCGGGAGCAAAGCCCAAATGAGTTGACCGGGTTGCTCAGACCATACCCAGCCGAGCAGATGACCGCCTACCCTGTTTCCACGACAGTGAACAGCCCCAAGAACGACTCTCCGGCCTGTGTCGCTCCTGTGCGCTAGAGATAGAGGTTCGCGACCGCCCAATACGCGTGGGCCGGCCAGGGACTGAAACAGCCCGCCATCGCAAACCTCACAGCTTGCCGATTCCCCCCTTTTCCGCTATACTCCGTCTTGCCAAGGTAGCGCCACATTTAGCCGTGGTGGCAGGTTGCGCAGCTTTGCGACCCGCTGTAGGGACCGGTTTGGAACCAGCCCCTACGTCTCGTGAATCCAGAGCCGCTGGCGAAACCGTCGCCGCGATTCCCGCAGACCATGGCTGGCCAAGCACTAGACAGTTCCCATCATTCTGGCGTCTGGTAACCGATGACAAACAACTGGCGACCGATAACCATCGCCCTGCTGGTCGTACTCAACCTAAACCCTGTCAGCGCCGTCCTTGCCGCCCCCCCACCACAAGGCGACTGGCTGACGGCGGTGCAACATCGCAACGGCCAGGACGACATCGCCCTGCGCGATCCTGCCGGCCGCTGGCACGTGCTCACCGGCCCCGATACCGACGACCGCGACCCGGCCTGGTCGCCCGACGGCCGCCGGCTGGCCTACGCCTCCCGCCGCCATCGCAACTGGGACATCTACATCTTCGACACAACCACGGGCCGCGAACAGCGCGTCACGACGAACCCACACTTCGATGCCCACCCCACATGGTCCCCGGACGGCCGGTACCTGGCCTTTGAATCCAGCCGGTTGCAAGACCTGGACGTCTTCGTTGTCGACCTCGATACCGGGCAGATCCGCGACCTCACGAAGTCGTCCACAGCACACGATTACGCGCCCGCCTGGTCGCCCGACGGCCAGTGGATTGCCTTCACCACGTGGCGAGATCGCAACCGCGAACTGTATGTCATCCAGCCCGACGGCACCATCCCGATCAACCTGACCCGCGATGCCGCGCAAGACGAGAACCCAGTCTGGTCACCCGGTGGTCGGTGGATCGCCTTCACGTCAGACCGCGACGGCGATCGCGCCGTGTACACAATGCAATTCCCGCTGCACCCGGACATGCCGCCACGCCGGCTATCCTGGTCCGGATACGACGAATCGCCGGCCTGGTCCGCCGATGGCAGTTTGCTGTGGTTCATCTCTCCGCGGGCAACCGACACCCACCTGTTCGTCGTGAACACCGCCGACCCACAGGCCATTTCGCGATTCGCCGAACCATCCACCGCTACGCTCCGTGCCCTGGCCAGGGGCCCCACCTCCATCGCTTCCGGGCCGCCTCTCCAGGATTCTGCCGGAGCGACGCCACGCCCAGCCCACACGAGCGCAGTGCGCGACAGCGGCGACGGGCAGCCACCCTATGATCTGATCGTCCTCGACGACGTAGACACCAACAGCCCCAAAATGAGTTCCCGCGTGGACGGTGACTTTCGCGCTCTACGCGCCCGCGTGCGAGACGAAGTGGGCTACGACTTCCTCGCCCGCCTCAGTGACGCCTACCGACCCCTTGACTTCGACAGCGATGGATCCGATTACCTGAGCTGGCACAAAGTCGGCCGGGCTATTGACACTCTGGTTGATCTCGACCGCCGCTCCGGGCACCCGATGCTGGAAGTGGTACGCGATGACCGGCGCACGGAAACGTTTTGGCAAGTCTACCTGCGCTGTGCCAACCAGGACGGCTCTTGTGGAGAGCCCCTCACCTCCGCACCATGGGACCTTTCCTACAAAGCACGCTGGGAGGATGCGCCTGACCAAGGGGGACACCCAAAGGCCGTGCCCGTCGGCTACTACGTGAACTTTGGCCGCTTAGCGACCGATTATGGCTGGACGCCTATCTCGTCCTATGATGACGAAGATTTCAGTTGGAAGCAGAATAAAACAGCCCTGGAGTATTGGCACTTCCAGAACACAGCTGATTTGACCTGGTACGAAGCGATGCAAGACGTGTACGACGAGCAAACGCTGCGCGAGCGCTTTTCGTGGGCGGACGCTGCCGAGCACGGCGTATCCTTCTTCCTCCGGCAGGCTAAGGGCCTGGCCGTGCCGGCTGATGCCTGGCGGCCCTACCGGCTAATCGCGCCATGAACGTGAAGTCACGGGTTCAGGACCAATTTAGCCGCTACGTCGAGCGGTACGTCGATAGTACAGTCCACGCCCGGGGGACCAGCCTTGTCCGCCTCGTGGAGTTGCTAAACCCACAACCCACCGATCTGCTCCTGGACATCGCCACCGCCGCCGGACACACCGCCCTGGCACTGTCTCCTCACGTGAGCCAGGTCGTGGCCACCGATCTGACCGCACAGGCCCTGCCCCGCGCGCGCGCGCTGGCCCGCGACCGCTGCCTGGCCGTGCCGTTGCTGGCCGTCGCCGATGCCGAATGCCTGCCCTTCCCAGACCACTGCTTCGACCTGGTCACGTGTCGCCTGGCCCTCCACCACTTCCCACGACCGCGCCTGGCTGTCTCCGAGATGGCACGGGTTTGTCGGCCGGGTGGCCGGATAGGACTGGTTGACAACGTGGTCCCTGAAGATGAGGAAGCCGACGCCTTCATCAATGCCTTTGAGGCCCACCGGGATCCCTCCCATTTCCGCGAGCACCCGTTGTCTGCGTTGCGACGCTTCATGGAAGAAGCCGGCGCGAGGGTCACCCACACGGAAGTGAACGCCAAGACGATGGACTTCGCTGCCTGGGCCTGGCGCATGAACGTGTCCGAGGAAGGCCAGGCATACCTTCGCGCTATGCTGGATCGCGCTCCCTCGACAGCCCAGGAATCGCTGCAACCCCGCCACGTGGAAGGCGCTCTGAAGTTCAACCTGCTGGAAGGACTGCTCGTGGGAGTGGTGGACGGATGACGTTGGAGATTGAGGACACGTTCCCAGGGCGCACACTTCCTCGCTGGGTGCGCTTTGCCACCGGCTACGGCCGCCTGGACTATGGCCCGCAATCGCTTCGCTGCATCACGCAAGGCGCTCGGTCATCCGGCCTGTCCGACGCGCAGATCACCGACTATCGCGGCGTGTCGTCCCAAGACTGGCCGTGGAGCCCACCGGTCACGCTGGAGGTGCGCGCCCGCATGTCCCACCCAGCGGAATCCCTGCTCGGCACGGCCGGCTTCGGATTCTGGAACGATCCCTTCACCCTGGGCGGAAGGACGACGGTGGCCCCGAACAACGTGTGGTTCTTCTTCGCCTCGCCGCCGTCCGACATGCGCCTGGTCGCCGGTGTGCCTGGCTGTGGCTGGAAGGCCGCCGTACTCAACGGCGGCGATCCCCCCGGCTGGATGATTCGGCTGGGCGAGTGGGTCCTCCATGCCCCCGGCCTGAATCGCCTGGCCCAACAAGCGGCCCGCGTCCAGGTCCACGCTGCCGAAAGCCTCCTGAACGCCGTATCGCTGACGGATTGGCACACCTACCGCCTGCGATGGACGAAAGACGAGGCCCAATTCTGGGTAGATGATCGTGAAGTGCTGCGGGCGACCAACCCGCCGACGGTGTCCCTCGGCTTTGTCGCCTGGATCGACAATCAGTGGGCTCGCTTCACACCCGAAGGCGAGTTCTCCTTCGGCCTACTCGACATCCCCCAAGAGCAATGGCTGGAGCTGGACTACGTGCGCATAAATAACGATGAGCGCTAAATGATGAATGGTAAACGAAGCAGGAAGGACGGAACACGCAGCACGTCTTCACGTCTCACGCTAGGGCGCTAAGGTGACCGTTTCGATTTGGCAGGACAGGGCAGGCACGCTGGAGCAAACCTGCGATGTAGCCGTCGTCGGGGCCGGCATCGTGGGATCAACCCTGGCGCGCCTGCTCGGCGACGAGGGCCTGGACGTAGCCATCATAGAGGCGCGTCAGGTCGCGGCGGGCGCCACCGGCCGCAACGCCGGCATGGTGCTCACTGGCCTGGCGGAGCACTACAACCGGGCCGTGCAGACATACGGCCGGCAACGCGCCCGCGAGGCATGGGCCCTGACCGTTGCGAACCGTCACCGCCTGCTCGAATGGTCCGCGCGGCTAGAGGTGCCGGTGGAACAGACCGGCAGCCTGCTCCTGGCCGTGGACGAACCGGAAGTCGCCGACCTGCGCGAATCGGCACGCCTGCTCGCCGAAGATGGCTTCGCCTCCGAGTTTGAACCACGCGATCCGTTGGGACGCGGATTCCGGGCGGCGCTGCTCCAGCCCGATGACGTGGCCCTCGACCCTGTGGCTTTCACCGTGGCGATGCAGGCCAGTTCGCGAGCCACCCTGCTCACCGGTTGCGAACTGTACCGCATCGCAAAGGGAGCGGACGGCTTGACCCTGTACTCCCGCCGCGCGACCGTCCGCTGCCAAACGGCCATCCTGGCTGTGAACGCCTACGCGCCGCTACTTGATCCGTTCTTCGCGGACAAGGTTTTTCCCACACGGGGCCAGATGCTGGCCACCGCACCGCTGCCACCGTTACTGGCGCGTCCCGGCTACGCCGACCACGGCTACGAGTATTTCCGCCAGCTCCCCGACGGCCGCTTGCTGCTTGGTGGCTGGCGTCAGCACTACCGGGCCGAAGAGATCGGTTACAGCGACGAGATAACCAGCCCGATCCAGCAGGGGCTAGAATCATTCCTGGCCCGTCACTTCTCAGAGGTGGAGGCAGACGTCACCCATCGCTGGGCCGGCGTGATGGGCTTTTCGCGCGACGGGTTACCTCTCGTGGGCAGCCTACCCCACGAACCGCGCATCTACTTTGCCGTTGGGTTCACCGGCCACGGCCTTGGACTGGGCATCGCCGCTGCCGAACAGCTCGTCGATCTGCTGTTGCACGGCCGGCAGCCTGGGCTGCTCTCCGCGCGCAGAATGAGCTAGGAGGCTGTCGGAGAGGTCTGTTTTCTTCTTATCAGGACACTCAATAATCCGGGGTGAGCAGAACGTCATGCCCCCCTAACCTGAGGTTAGG
>CAZDTE010000068.1:6986-17110 GCA_964508275.1 uncultured Ardenticatenales bacterium | reverse complement strand
GGAAAAGCCTAACCCCCCAACTTTGGGGGGCAACCCCCCCAACTTTGGGGGGGGGGCATGTGCTCCCCCAGAATTGGGGGCCGGGGGGCGTTCCCCAAGTTATTGAGATGATACCACAAAAGCCTTATTGCCACGTATGGGGAGTCATGCTATAATAGGCCGGTGGTCAAGTTCGACCAGGAACAACCTGGACGCCCCAGATCACTGCTGCTCACAGGGCGGTGGGGCGCAAGGAACTAAGGCAATGTCAGGAGACTAATCGCTATGCAGAACAGTGCGTACCTTCCCAGCGCACCTCCGGACCCGATTGAGATGCCTGAAGACTTGGACCGCTGGTGCGCTAGTGCGATTCGTGCGCTGGCTATCGACACCGTGCAGCGAGCGAATTCCGGCCACCCCGGCATGCCACTGGGCACCACCGACATGGCCTACGTGATTTGGAATCGCTTCCTGCGTCACAACCCGTTCGATCCGGTGTGGCCCAACCGAGACCGGTTCGTGCTGTCGCCGGGCCATGGATCCGCGCTGCTATATTCCCTTCTGTACCTCACCGGTTATGATCTGCCGCTGGATGAGTTGCTGAACTTCCGGCAGTGGGGCAGTCTAACGCCCGGCCATCCGGAGCACGGGCTGACCGCCGGCGTGGAGACGACGACCGGCCCGCTCGGCCAGGGGTTCAGCACCGGCGTCGGCATGGCCCTGGCCGAGCGGATGTTGGCAGCGCGATTCAACCGGCCGGAGCTCCCACTTGTCGACCACTACACCTACGCCATCGTCAGCGATGGTGACCTGATGGAAGGGGTGAGCAGCGAAGCGGCCTCTCTCGCCGGGCATCTGGGGCTGGGCAAGATCATCTACCTGTACGATGATAACAAGATCTCCATCGACGGCAGCACGGAGCTGGCGTTTACAGAGGACGTGGGCGCTCGCTTTCGGGCTTACGGCTGGCAAGTGCAGATGGTGGATGGTCACGACCAGGGGGCGATTGCCGCGGCCATTGTGGAGGCCCAGGCCGATGCGGCTCGGCCTTCGCTCATCATGGCGCGGACGCACATTGGCTACGGCAGCCCGCACAAGCAAGATACCGCGGCCTCCCACGGCTCTCCCCTGGGCGATGAAGAGGTGCGCCTGACCAAAGAGGCGCTTGGATGGCCCGCCGATGCCCGGTTCTGGGTGCCGGAAAACGTCGAGGTCCACCTTCGCCAGGCGCTGGGCCGGGGGATTGCCTGGCAGAACCGGTGGGAAGACCTGTTCGCAAGCTACCGTGATGCCTATCCTGAGCTGGCCGCCGAATGGGAAGCGGCCGTGTCCGGTGAAACGGGCATAGATTGGGACAACGCACTGCCGACCTTCAAGGCCGCAGACGGGCCGCTGGCTACGCGCAAGGCCTCTGGGGCAACGCTCAACTCGCTGGCCCCCCATCTGCTCACCCTGGTTGGAGGCTCTGCTGATCTGACGCCGTCGAACAACACCCACCTGGAGGGGTATGCCGAGATCAACACAGGGTCGTTCGATGGCCGGAACCTGCACTTCGGTGTCCGCGAACACGCCATGGGCGCGATCCTGAACGGCATGACGGTCCACGGCGGGCTGCGTCCCTATGGCGGCACGTTCTTGATCTTCTCCGATTACATGCGCCCGGCCATCCGTCTGGCGGCGATGATGCACCAGCCGGTGATCTATGTTTTCACTCACGACAGCATTGGGCTGGGCGAGGATGGCCCCACCCACCAGCCGGTCGAACAACTTGCGGCGTTGCGCACCATCCCGAACCTGTGGGTGGTTCGGCCCGCCGACGCGAACGAGACTGCCCAAGCCTGGCGCGTGGCCCTTGAGCGGCGGGACGGGCCCACGGCACTGATTCTCACCCGCCAGGCGCTGCCGATCTTGGATGCAGCCGCAGCCGCCGGATCGGTGCGTGGGGGCTACGTGTTGGCTGGTAGCGGTAACCGAACACCGGACCTAATCCTGCTGGCCAGTGGCTCCGAGGTCAGTCTGGCCATGGACGCGCGCGCGGCTCTGGAGGAGCAACATGGCCTGCGGGCGCGTGTCGTCAGCATAACCTGCTGGGAACTGTTTGATACCCAGCCGCCGGAATACCGCGACCAGGTGCTGCTTCCAGGCGTGACCGCACGGCTCGCCATTGAGGCCGGCGTCGCCCAGGGCTGGCGCAAGTACGCCGGGGGTGCCGGTGACGTGATCTCGATCGAGCAGTTCGGCGCCTCGGCTCCGTACCAGATTATCCAACGGGAGTACGGCCTCACGGTAGAGAACGTGGTGACCCGCGCGTTGCAGGTTCTGGGCCGGGAGTAAGGGACACGTTGCCCAGGACGGGTTTGCGGAGAACACAAAGTGTGAGGTCGTTAGAGGCAGGAGAACAGAGAGTGTCTGAATCGCGCGTAGCTTTGGTGACTGGAGGGACCCGTGGCATCGGGCTGGGCATCGCAGAGCGCCTGGTGCGTGAGGGGAAGGTCGTGGTCGTCAACTACCTGGCAGATGAGCAGTCTGCCGCGGAGGCCATCACCGATTTGCAGCGGGATTGCCCGGAGGCGATGGCCGTGCGCGCCGATGTCTCCAAGCCCGATTCTGCCGCCTCGTTGATCGATCAGGTGGTGGCGCGCTTTGGTCGTCTCGACATCCTGGTCAATAACGTCGGCCCGTTCCTCATTCGCCCTCCGTTTGACACCAGCGCGGATGAATGGCGCTTCATCCTAGACACGAATCTCTCCAGCGCTTTCTACTGCGCCAAGTCGGCGCTGATCCCCATGCGTGAGCAGCGATCGGGGAACATCGTCAATCTGGGCTCGTTGAACTGTGAGATGGCCAGGGGAGCGCCCACGACCATGGCCTACACCGCCGCAAAGACGGCTCTGGTCGTGCTCACCAAGTCGCTGTCTCGCACCGAGGGGCGGTATGGAATCCGTGTGAACATAATCAATCCGGGATTCATCGACACCTATTCTACACTCGATACCGAGCGGCAGCAGATGCCTCCGGTCATCCCCCTGGAACGACTTGGACAACCGGAAGATGTGGCCGCCGCCGTCAGCTACCTGGTTTCGGAGGAGGCTAGTTACGTCACCGGGGCCGTCATCAACGTGCACGGCGGGTTGTGGGGATGAGTGTCCGGCGAGCTGTTTCCCCTCGTCGGCATCATCGGTCCACGAAGGATACTGAACGCGCCGGCGCGGGTGTTTTTTGGAGCCGCGAATGAACGTCAATTTGAAACAGGCGGCCGCCGAGGAGGCGGTAGAACGCTTTGTCCGTGACGGCATGATCATTGGGCTGGGTACGGGGAGCACGGTCTATTACGTCTTGCGGAAACTGGGCGAGGAGATCACAGCAGGCCGGCTGCGCGATCTGGCCGGCGTGCCGACCTCTGTGCACACCGAGCGCCAGGCCGACAAGTTTGGGATACCGCTGGCCTCCCTCGGCAATAACAATGCGCTGGATGTCACGATCGATGGAGCCGACGAAGTGGACAGCAACCTCAATCTGATCAAGGGTCTGGGCGGAGCGCTGCTGCGGGAGAAGATCGTAGCTGCATCCTCTCAGCGCCTGGTCATCGTTGCGGACGAGAGCAAGATCGTGTCTCGCCTGGGGATTCGCGCGCCACTGCCGGTGGAAGTCACACCGTTTGCCTGGCAGGTGCACATAAAGTTCCTGGAATCGCTGGGGGCTCGTCCGCGGCTGCGCTTGGCGAGGGAAGACGAGCCGTATCGAACCGATAACGGGAATTACATCATTGACGCCCAGTTCCCCGGTGGGATTCCTGATGTGCCTGAGGTGACCGCCGCGCTGGATCGCCGCCCGGGTGTGGTATGCTACGGCCTGTTCCTGGGGATGGCCGACGCGGTGGCCGTCGCCGGGTCCCAGGGCGTGCGCCTCATGCAGAGGCCGGGCTCCGCAACGGGCACGTGAGGCGACCGTCGGCGAGAGAGAAGAGCGATCTTCATCCTTGGTTGTGCGCGCGGTGGGCCCGTCTTGTCAGCGAGGATAGGTTCACCGACTTCCCTTTCAACAAACTCTGCGGTATAATTTAGGAACGAGCGCCGGCGTGCAGTCGAAGGGAGCAGCTTCTGTGATCAAACGCATTGACCATGTGGCCATCGTCGTGGAGAACCTTGAGGATGCGCTGACGTTTTGGCAAGATGCCTTGGGGCTGGAGATTGCGCACACAGAGGATGTCCCTGAGCAGGAGAGCCTGATTGCGTTTCTGCCTGTGGGGAATAGCGATGTGGAGCTGGTGAAACCCACGACCGATACCAGTGGCATTGCGCGCTATCTGGACAAGCGCGGGCCCGGCATCCACCACCTCTGCTTCGAGGTGGATGATCTGGAAGCCACCCTGGATCGACTGGACTCCCTGGGGATTGAGCTGATCAATCGCGAGCCGACCGTGGGCGCCGGTGGCACACGTATCGCCTTCGTGCATCCGCGCAGCGCGAGCGGCGTGCTGGTGGAGCTGTACGAGCGTGGAGAATAGTCGCCTCGCTCGCCGAGGTCTGCCTCAAGAGGTAGGCGTCTCCTGACCGAGGCGAACCGGACTGGCCTCGGTCGGGGGAGACCGTCGCCCAGCGGTGGACTGGCATAGCCAAAGCAGGTGACTGACCGTGTATGCCAAAGAGATGCTGAATCGCCTGCGCAAGCAGCGCGAAGCATGGGCCGAGACAACGTTGGAGCAGTCCTTGGCCCGTGCGCCTGAACGGGCCGATGAATTCATCACGGTATCGAGCGCGCCGGTGCGCCGGCTGTACACGCCGCTGGACGTGGCCGACCTGGACTATGAACGCGATCTCGGTCTGCCGGGCGAGTATCCGTTCACGCGTGGCGTCCATCCGACCATGTACCGCAGCCGGCTGTGGACGATGCGCATGTTCGCTGGCTTTGGCACCGCCGAGGAGACCAACGCCCGCTTCAAGTACCTGCTGGAGCACGGCGAAACCGGCCTTTCGGTCGCCTTTGACCTGCCCACGCTGTACGGGTACGACACCGATGCCCAGGAGGCCGAGGGTGAGTTCGGGATCTGCGGTGTGGCTATTTCCTCGCTCCGCGACATGGAAATCCTGCTCGACGACTTGCCGCTTGACCGCATCACCACGTCCATGACGATCAACAGTCCGGCAGCCGTTATCTGGGCCATGTACATCGTGGCTGCGGAAAAGCGCGGCATCCCGCGCGCCAGGCTGGGGGGTACGATTCAGAACGACATCCTCAAAGAGTACATCGCGCAGAAGGAGTTCATCTTCCCGCCGGAACCGTCCATGCGTCTGGTTGTGGACACGATCGAATTCGGCACACATGAGATGCCCCGGTGGAACACCATTTCCATCAGCGGCTACCACATCCGCGAAGCCGGCTCCACCGCGGCGCAGGAGCTGGCGTTCACCCTGGCCGACGGCATGGAGTACGTGCGCTGGGCCATTGAACGGGGGCTGGACGTGGATGAATTTGCCCCACGCCTCTCATTCTTCTTCAATGCGCACAACGACTTCTTCGAGGAGATCGGGAAGTATCGCGCCGCCCGGCGCATCTGGGCCCGCGAAATGCGCGATACGTTCGGAGCGCAGAACCAACGCTCGTGGTGGATGCGCTTCCACACGCAAACGGCCGGCGCAACCCTCACGGCGCAGCAGCCGGAGAACAACATCGCGCGAGTGGCCATCCAGGCGCTGGCCGCCGTGCTCGGCGGGACGCAATCGCTGCACACGAACAGCATGGACGAAGCCCTGGCGCTCCCCTCCGCCGAGGCCGCGCGGATCGCGCTGCGGACGCAACAGATCATCGCGTATGAGACCGGCCTCACCAACACCGTCGATCCGTTGGCCGGCAGCTTCTACGTGGAGTCGGAAACCGACCGCATGGAATCGGAAGCGCGCGCCTATTTCCACAAGATTGACGACCGCGGCGGCGTGCTGCCGGCCATAGAGCAGGGATTCTTCCAGTCCGAGATCGCCGAGGCCGCGTCCCGCTATCAGTGGGAGATCGACCGCCACAAACGGGTGGTCGTCGGCGTAAACGATTACGTGGGGGACGAGAAGTTGAGGATCCCCCTGCTTAAGATGGACGAAAAAGGTTGCGGACGTCAGATTGCCCGCCTGCGGGATGTCCGTCGCACACGCGATGGTCGAGCTGTCACCGCCGACCTGGCCAACCTGCGCCGCGCCGCGCAGGGCGACGCCAACTTGATGCCTTACCTCATCGAAGCTGTTCGGGAGTACGCCACACTGCAAGAAATCATGGACGTGCTTCGGGACGTATGGGGCGAATACCGTGAACCGGTGATTGTGTAGGAGGAGATCATCACCATGACTGCGCGTAAGATCCGTATTCTCATCGCCAAACCAGGCCTGGACGGGCACGATCGCGGCGCCAAGGTTGTGGCCCGCGCCTTGCGTGATGCTGGTTACGAGGTCATTTACACCGGTCTTCGTCAGACGCCGGAAATGATCGTAGAGGCCGCGCTGCAAGAAGACGTCGATGCCATCGGCCTCTCCCTCCTCTCCGGTGCGCACATGACCGTTTTTCCGCGCGTCGCCCGACTGATGCAGGAACAGGGGTTGGACGACATCATGTTGTTCGGCGGCGGCATCATCGCCGACGAAGACACGCAGAAGCTCAACGAGGCGGGCGTCAGCGGTATCTTTGGCCCGGGCACATCAACCCAAGAGATCATCGCCTTTGTCGAGCAGGAAATGGCCCGGCGAGGAAAGGTCGCTGGTGGGGCTGGCTAAACGGCTCCTGGAGGCGAACCGGCGCGCGCTGGCCCGCGCCATCTCCCTGGTGGAAAACGACGGCGGCGAAGCGCACCAACTCTTGCGGGAGGTCTATCCGCACGCCGGCCGGGCCCACGTCGTGGGCGTCACCGGCCCGCCTGGGGGGGGGAAGAGCACGCTGGTCAACCAGATGGCCCGCCGGTTTCGCCAGCAGGGCCGGACGGTGGGGATCGTGGCGGTAGACCCGACGAGCCCGTTCTCCGGCGGTGCACTGCTCGGCGATCGCGTCCGCATGCGTGACCTGGCCGGCGACCCTGGCGTGTTCGTGCGCAGCATGGCCACTCGTGGGAGCATGGGAGGCCTGGCCCAGGCCACCGGCGACGTCGTTACCCTGCTGGACGCTGCCGGCTTCGACATGGTGCTGGTCGAAACCGTCGGTGCCGGCCAGGTGGAGGTGGACATCGCCCGCGAAGCACACACGACCATCCTCGTCGAAGTGCCCGGCCTGGGCGACGAGGTGCAGACGATCAAGGCCGGTCTGATGGAGATCGCCGACATCTTTGCCGTCAACAAGGCCGATCACGCCGGCGCTGACCAGACGGTGCAAGCGCTGATGGTGATGCTGGATTCAGATCGCAGCGTGAAAGCTTGGACACCACCCATTGTCAAGACGATTGCGCTGCACGGTGACGGGGTTGCCGAGCTGGTCGAAGCCATCGATTCCCATCGGGCGTACCTACAGGAAGCGGACCGGATGGTGGATCGGCGGCGAACACAAGCTCGCAGTGGGCTGACTCGCGTTCTGCACCGGCACCTCTTCGACCAACTGCTGGAGCGGGTTGGGATGAGCCAGTTTGAGGCCGCGGTGGAGAAGGTGGCGATGCACGAAATCGACTCCTACACGGCCGCGGATGCTCTGATCAAGGCAGCGCGCGGATTTGGGAACGGGCGAATGAGCGAGTAAGCGAATGAGCGAATGGGGGGCGCGCGCCGGCGTGCGGGCATGGTGACCGCTTTGAAAATAGCGCGCACACCGCTGGGCGACGGCCTGCCCGCAGGGCAGACGCCTGCCCGCAGGGCAGACCTTCGCCGAGCAAGTACATATTCTTATCCTTGGTGGCGAGCGTAGTCGCGCTCGTGGTGACTGTTTTGAAAAGGACCGCCCATGTACGGTGAAATCAAGGTTTTCTCTGGAAATGCCAACATTCCGTTGGCTGAGGACATCTGCGAATATCTGGGGATCTCGTTAAGCCAGGCTGACCTGTTCCAGTTCCCGAACGAAAACATCTTCTGCCGGCTTCATGCTAGCGTGCGCGGCCAGGACGTGTTCGTGATCCAACCATTTGCGCGGCCGGTCAACATCAGCATCATGGAACTGCTGATCATGCTGGACACGCTGCGGCGTGACTCTGCCGGGCGGATCACGGCTGTCGTTCCCTACTATGCCTACGGCCGGACCGACAAGAAAGACCAACCGCGCGTACCGATCACGGCACGTCTCTTGGCAGATTTGATCGCCACGGCCGGGGCGGATCGCTTTCTGACGATTGACCTCCACGCCGGCCAGATTCAAGGGTTCTTCAGCATGCCCGGCGACGAGATCACGGCCTTCCACTTGCAGAGGGACTACTTCCAGGAACAGAACATTCCGGATGCAGTGGTAGTAGCTCCAGATGTTGGTTCCAGCAAGAAAGCCCGCAATTTGGCAGAAGCGCTTCACGTACCGCTGGCCATTGTGGAGAAACGGCGCATGAGTCGTGCGGACCGGCCCGGCACGTTCGTTGAGGCCGTGACCCTGATCGGCGACGTGACCGGGAAGAACGTGATCATGTTCGATGACGAGATTGACACTGCGGGGACGATTACGGAGGCAATCGCGTTTCTCAACAAGGAGGGCGCGCGGGACATCTACGCCTGCGTGACCCATGCGGTGCTCTCCGACCCGGCTCCTACCCGCTTGCGGGAGTGTCCGCTCAAAGAGTTGGTGGTTACCGACACCCTACCGATTCCGCCGGACCAGGCTCTACCGAACATCAAGGTGTTATCCGTTGCGCCATTGCTGGGAGAAGTCATCCGGCGCACGCACCTCGGCGTATCCGTGGGAGCGATGTTCAACGAGTAGGCGCGGCCGGTTTCTCCGATTCCCTCTTGTCAAAATGCCAAGTTTATGGTAAAATAATAGAAACATATTTTGCATAGCTGTGGCACAACGAAAGGCTAGGTGAGATCCATGCAAACAAGTGGGAATCAAAGAACCCTTTGGATCGGTGCAGTAGCGGCCGCCTTTCTGGTGGGGTTGGTGATCGGCTGGATGGTTATTGGCTGGAACGTGGCCCCCGTACAATGGGTGGATGCAGATCCGCCGGACCTGCGCGAGCATCACAAGGAAGCCTACGTGCTCATGGCTGCCGACTCGTTTGCCCTGACCGGCGACGCGGGCTTGGCCGCTCAGCGTCTGCAGAACTTCACCGGCGACGAGTTGGCCCCCCTGATCGGGCGGTTACTGCGGAGTGCGCCCGACACGGACAGCCGCGAGCGACTGAACCGCCTGGCTGAGGTGCGGCACATCGTGCCGGCCGAAGACGTGAGCGCTACGCCGGCCGCCGAAGAAACTGGAAAGGGTACCGGCTTGTTGAGTGGCCGGCTCACCAAACTGCTCGTGGGCCTCGTGCTGGTACTGGTCGTTGGCGGAGGGGCGGTGACTTTCCGACGGTTGCGCGGCGGCGGTCGAGCGCCGTCGGTGGGGCGAGTGATTTCGCGCCCTGCGCAGGACAGGGGTGGCTTCGGTCGGGCAGCACCGGTCGAGGCCGGCGACACGACTCCCGCGGCCGTTTCGCCCTTTCGTAGGGAGCGGGCTGCACCTCCGGCGTCGTCGCTAGGCAACTTCGCCACGACGTACAAACTGGGCGACGATGGCTATGACACCTCATTCAGCATCGAAACCCCGGCCGGTGAATTCTTGGGGGAATGTGGCATCGGCATCTCGGAGATCCTGGACGAGGGTCCGCCACAAAAGGTGACCGCTTTCGAAATCTGGCTGTTTGACAAGAACGACATCCGCACCGTCACCAAGGTGCTGATGAGCGAGCACGCCTACAACGATCCCAGCTTGACGGCCAAGCTCAAGCCGAAGGGAGATCTGATCATTGCCCAACCGAACGAGTTGCTGATCTTGGAGACGGCCAGCCTGCGCGTGCAGGTCCAGACCGTGGAAATGGACTACGGTTGGGAGAGCAACCTTCCCCCGCGCAGTTATTTTGAGAACCTTGTGGTGGAGATGACGCCGACGGCCAAGGACAGCGGCGAACTGCCTACGGCAGCGTGAGTCGCGTGAACGCGTGAGTCGCGCGGACGCGTGAGTCGCGCGGCATCTACGCCACAAGAATCGCGGTTCACGGCCGTTGCCAG
>CAZDTE010000068.1:1399-6886 GCA_964508275.1 uncultured Ardenticatenales bacterium | reverse complement strand
GCGTGAGTCGCGCGGCATCTACGCCACAAGAATCGCGGTTCACGGCCGTTGCCAGGGATCGTACAACCGGCTGTGTTCTTGCAGCGCATAGCGGTCGGTCATACCGGCGATGTAATCGCAGGCCACGCGATGCAAGCTAGAATCATCCAACCGGCGTTGCGTTTCGGTCGGCAACTGTTGGGGCTCCGAAACGTACGCTTCGAACAGTTCGGTCAGGAATCGCTGGGCCTTCACGGCCATGCGGACGACCCGGTAGTGGCGGTACATTTTTCGATACAGGAAACTCTTAAGCTCGCGGTTATGTTCCGCGAGTTCATCGGAGTATCCAACCAGAGGGGTGGGGTGGTTTCGAACATCGTCCATGGAGGCAATGCCGGCACGCTGGAGGCGGTGAACTGTGGCGTGAATGAGGTCGGTGACTTCCCTGTTTATGAGATAGCGAATGAGGCGATGGCGCGCCAGCTCTGAGAAGGGGGTAGAGATCGTGGCAGTGGCTTCCTTCCAGAGTGTGACGCCCTCCGCTTCCAAGTCGTCCGGTGTGATCAGGCCTGAGCGGAGGCCATCATCCAGGTCGTGCGTGTTGTACGCGATCTCATCGGCCACATTGACTACCTGAGCTTCCAGCGTAGGGCGCAGGTGCGGTTCGTAGTCGCTGGCATCGGCCGCGTCATAATCCGTCTCGTGTTTTACGATGCCTTCGCGCACCTCCCACGTGAGGTTCAGACCCTGGAAATTGGGGTAGCGGCACTCGAGGATCTCGACAATGCGCAGCGTCTGCTCCGTGTGATTGAAGCCACCGTGGCTGGTCATCAGGCGGTGCAGCGTTTCTTCACCGGAATGGCCAAAGGGGGTGTGGCCGAGATCGTGGACGAGCGTGATCGCCTCGGCGAGGTCCTCGTTTAGGCGCATTGCGCGGGCAATGGTGCGCGCGATTTGAGTGGCTTCCAACGTGTGGGTGAGCCGTGTTCGATAGTAATCGCCCTCGTAGTTGACGAAAACCTGGGTCTTGTATTCCAGCCGGCGAAAAGCGGTTGTGTGGATAATCCGGTCTCGATCCTTCTGGTACGCGGACCGGTAGGGGTGCTCTTCACCCGGATACTTGCGACCACGGGTCCCTGCACTCTTGGCGGCGTAGGGAGCCAGCCGCTCCTGTTCGATCTGGGCAAGTTTTTCTCGCGTAAGCATGGAACACCTTCTTTCCAGGACTATTCGTTACTGCTCAGGCAGGCAGTGGAAATGGCCTCAGTAGCGCCTGACCGCCCCCCTCCCCAATTCTGGGGGGAGTAGCACGGGTTCCCCCCATAGTTGGGGGGGTAGGGGGGCTGGCTGAGCAGTAACGACTATTCTTTAGACCGGTATTTTACCACAGGTTTGTTCCAGTTGCCAATTGCTTTCGTAGGAGGACACGGGCGTGAGTAAACTGAGTAGCACTTCCAAACGGATTCTGGTTGTAGACGACAGCCCCCTGGTCACGAAGATGCTTCAGGCCAGGCTGACCGCAGGTGGCTATGAGGTGCGTACCGCGTCGGATGGGGTGAGCGGCCTGGAAGTGGTCCAGGAGTGGCTGCCCGACCTTGTGATCAGCGACGTGATGATGCCCAACATGGATGGGCGCGAGTTCTGCCGCCGGTTGCGCCAGCAGCCAGAAACCGCCAATCTCCCGATCCTCATGCTCACGGCCCAGGGTGGCGTTTCCGAGAAGGTAGCCGGCTTCGAGGCGGGCGCCGACGATTATGTGACCAAACCGTTCGAGTTCCCTGAACTTGACGCTCGCTTGACGGTCTTGCTGGCCCGGGCCAGAGCCCAACAACAGGTGATGGAACCCACGGAGAGAAAAGGGGAATTGCTGGCCTGCTTCAGCCCCCGGGGGGGCGTGGGCACAACGACGACCGCCGTGAATCTGGCCGTTTCCCTGGCCCAGATGTGGCAGACGGAGACGGCACTGGTGGACCTGGCCTTGCCCATCGGCCAGGTTGCGGTCATGACCGACCTGCGCCCAAGTTACACCCTGGGGCAAATGGCCCAGGAGACGGGCGATCTGGACAACGACCTGGTTTTGCAGGCCATGTTGCCGCACGACTCCGGCGTCCGCATTCTGTCGGCGCCCCTCACGCCGGAACTCTCTGATCTGATCACGTCCCAACTGGCCAAGGGGCTGCTGTCGGTTTTGCTGAGCAATTTTGCTCTGGTGATCGTGGATGCTGGAGGCAACTTCAATGATGTGGCACTCACGGTCCTGGAGAACGCCGACCGCATCATCTTGCTTCTCGCGCCCGAACTGGCGTCATTGCAAGCTACGGTCGTCACGTTGAACGTGTTCCGTGAACTGGATTATGATTTGGAGAAGTTCTGGCCGGTTCTGTCATGGGTGTTCCCTCGACAGGCCATCCCTCAAAAGGAGATGGAGCGAGCACTGGGTATTCCGATACGAACCGTTATTCCCTACGATTCGCCGAGCGTTATCCAGGCGATCAACCGCGGGTCGCCTTTGGTGACGGAGTTTCCCAAGTCGCCGGTTGCTGCGGCGATCGAGGACCTGGCCTATCATCTCTCGGCGGAGACCCAACTCAGCCGGCCGCGACAAACCGAGTCGCCGGTTCTGGCCCGGGTTCGGAAGCGCTTGCACGGGTGATCCCACGGCAATGACCTCGCGCCGGGACACAGAACCGGTGCGCAAGGGTTGCCCGAGAGAGAGATACCGTTGGTAACGAAATCGTGATGGAAAAAGAACCGCTCGTCCTCGTAGTGGACGACGATCCGGCCACGGCCAACTGGCTTCGCAACCTGTTCTCGAAAGAAGGTTGTCAGGTCATGGTTGCGGCCACCGGGCAGGAAGCCATCAACGCCGCCCGGTATCGAACCCCTGCCTTGGTGATCCTGGACCTGATCCTGCCCGACATTGATGGGCTGGATGTCTGCACAGCCCTGCGCAGCGATCCCCACACGGCGACCACAACGATTGTCATGCTGACGTCACGCGGTCGCCCTGAGGAGATCTCGGCAGGGCTGCGAGTCGGTGCCGACGACTACGTCGTCAAGCGTTCTGGGGCCGGTGAGGAGTTGCGAGAAAAACTACCTGCCTGGCTATCGGACACGCACTCGTCCACACGCATGTTGGGGCGGGGGTGCATGATCAGCTTCTTCAGCGGCAAGGGGGGCACGGGCACCAGCGCCTTGTGTGTTAACATTGCCCACGCCCTCAGCCAAATGGTCAAGCCTAAGACCGTTGCTGTTGCGGACATGGTGCTGCCGGTGGGCTCCATCGCCGCCATGGTCGGCTCGGACGTTACGACGACCGTCGTCCGTCTGACGCTCGAAGACCGCCGGCCGACCAGACCGATGGTGGGCAAGTACTCCGTGCCGCTCGATCAGTGGGGGTTCCGCGTCCTCGTGGGGGCCAAGGACCCGATGGAGGCCCAAACGTTGCGAGTGGACCGGGTCCCGATCGTCTTCGAGACCTTGAGGGCCAGCTTTGACTACCTGTGTGTTGACTTCGGTCGTGGCCTGTCCCGCATCACGCTTCCTCTGCTCGAAACATCTGAGGTGATCGTGTTCATCCTTGGGCCCGACCTGAGCACCGTCCATCTATCGAAGGTCGTGCTGGACTTCTTGCGACGGACCGGTGTCACCGACGCCCAACTGTTCCCGATCCTCAACCGGGCCGTGGGACGCGAAGGGCTAACGAAAGCGCAAATCGAACAGGAGCTGGATATTAAGATTCAGGGCACGGTGCCCCACGCCCACAACAACTTCACGCTCGCCATCAACCAGAACCGTCCTTACGCCAGGCAGTTCCCAGAAGATACTACAACCATGATCTTGCACGACATGGCAAAGCAGTTGAGGGAACGCGTGGATCGCATGATTCCCCGCTAACGCGTAACCAGCACCACGGTGGCCTGCGAGCAACTGCCGGGCAACAAGACGTGGCTCCCCTCCCACGACGCTTCAGCCGGAACGTCAACGCGGCGGATCAGTCGGGCCACGTGCCACTCGATGCGCGATGGTACGGTGTGGAACTCCGATTGCACCCGCAGGCGAGCCCCATTCTCACCGTATGTGATCTCGAAACCGACACGACCGAAATGGGTTGGCGCGTTCTGCACCCGGATTCGACGCCCCGGCTCGCTCCACCCCGATGGCAGCAGCGGCGTGATCACCAGCCGATTCCGTTCCTCGAACAGCAGCGAGTCGCGCACCAGCAGCAGGAAATCGGCCAGCGCCCAACCGTGATGCCCATCCCCCATCCCGCCGCGACGGCTCCGTGGATTGATCCCCTCCGCCCACGTCCAGGTCGGCGATGCGTGATCGAGGAACCACTGCAAGATCGGCCAGGCATCCGGCGAACGACCATACAGCAAGCAGTGGGCAACGTGTAGAGTCAGGTAGGTGCCCAAAGCAGTATGGCTGTGCGGCTGGAAGAATGCCTGCTCGACAAAATGATCGCGACGGATGGCGGCCAGGGTGTTGGCCAGGGCCTCGTCCTCCGGATCGAGCAGCCGCAGCGGGTAGCAGGCGGCCAGCGAGCCGATCATCGCGGCATCCGGCCGGCGGTTCGGCGAGGCGGGCAGAATCGGCTGGCCCAACCGCTGGGCGTCCGCCTCCAGGCTGCGGCGCACATCCTGCCAGAACGACTCGTAAGCGGCGCGAAAACGGGCGGCATCTGCGTCATGGCCGAGCACCTCGGCGGCGTCTGCTGCGCCGCGCAGGCCGGCCAGTCCCCAGAAATCGTCCCAGTAGTACACATCCGGCGGGCCGAAGTGCTCGGCGGACAGGCCGGCCGGCAGCAAGCCGTTCTCCGTCTCACGCCGCTTCCGCTCGATCCATTCGGCCCCCCGGCGGATGGCCGGATAGACGTCGGCCAGGTAGACTCGATCGCGCGTCAGCCAAAGATGCTCGACCAGCGCCCAGATCGCCTGCCCGTTCGAATCCCATTCCCCGTCTTGGGAGCGAAAGTACCCATCGGGGCGCTGCCGGCGCGGGAAACTGCGCAACACCTCCTCGGCCTGCTGCGCAAAGCCGACCTTGCCCAGCGCGTGTACCAGGTAGGCGGCATCCCGAAACCAGAAGCGGTGGTAGGTGAACGGCCCGGGCGTGATGCTCTCCCGGTCGTGCATCAACAGCAGGTATGAGCAGTTGGCCTCGAATGCCGACTGCAACCGTTTGTCCGGCAGATCGACGCGCATGGCGGACGACAGCGTTTCCGTCCAGCGGCGGGACGCACGATCCCTCCAGCGAGGCACGACCGTCTGGATAGCGGGCCGTTCGGCAGGCGAATCGACTGGCATGAGCACGGTCGTTTCCCATCGCTCCCCGGCAGTAAGTGTGAACGGCAAGGCCAGTACAGTGGTCGCCAGGCCGGCGGGGCACTCCGCCTGCAACGCGGCTGGCAGCCGGTCGAGCCGGTGGGCGATGTCGCCGTCGCGAAACGACGCGCAGCCGAGGAGGCTCGTCGGCGGTGCAACGAGGCTCGTCGGCGGTGCAACG
>CAZDTE010000068.1:0-1299 GCA_964508275.1 uncultured Ardenticatenales bacterium | reverse complement strand
CGTCGATGGTGCAACGAGCGCCGCCCGGTCGTTGACGTAGGCAGTGCCATCGCGGAAGGCGGTCCGCTTGATCAGGCTCACGCCCTCCCCGTTGTACGGGCGGATCGACAAGCAGAGGGTTCCGGCAGCGCGCTCCGATCCCCCGTGCCAGGCGGTTGCCTGGTGTGCGACCCAGGTGTGGCCGGCACGATCCTCGACCATCTCGGTGCGCAGCTGCAGCAGCCACCGGTTCTGGCGAATCTCGGTGATCACGGCCAGCGGAACCGGCTCGATGGCCTGGAAGACGGCCTCATCCGGGCAGCGGGCCGGGACGATCAGGCCCTGCTCCGTGCTCAGCCAGGTATCCAGCGACCAGCCGTCAAGCCAGGGCGTGACCAGCCCGCGTGGATCGACGACCGCCTCGCGCGTGTGGCCGGGCAGGCCGATGGCCGTCCAATCGCGGTACGCCAGGTTCAGGTGATACGGCTGGAATCCCCACGGCACGAAGCCCACATCGGCCGGATCATGTTGCCGCACCGCCCAGTAGGGCCATACCCAGTCGCACGTCGTCTCGAAAAACGGGCGATTGAGCCAGCCACGGGCGTACATCTTGGCAGCATCGGGCAGTAGCTCGTGGGGATATTCTGGGGAAGCGGGTTGACCGAGTTCAGAAGCGGCGCTCAGGTAGTCGAACGTTTCGGGATGCACACCGATGAAACGTCCGCCCAACCGCATGAGCCAATCTGGGATGCCAAACATGATGAGCTATCCTCGCCCAAGCCGGATAGAGAAGCCTCACTGGTCGTTCTTGTTCGCGAAGACGGTGGCGCATGTGTGGGCACAAGCGCGCATCGCCTTGCTGATCCAGAAGACCGACCAGGCGGCCATGGCGATACCGGCCAGGGCGATGCGTGTCTGATCCACAAACGGCTCGAACGAAACCCCGTCTGGTCCGATCTGAATGAAACCTCGTGGTTTGGTCCGTCCGCCGGCCCCCCCGCCACCACCTCCGCCCTCGCCAGAGCCGGAAGCATCCTCATCGTCTTCGCCGGCGCCTCCTGGTCCCCGGCCAAAACCGAAGCCATATCCAAAACCGACAGCGACCTCGGCCACAGGAATGATGGTGACATCGCCCTCCTTGGTGGGCTTTCCAAACACCGCTGCTACTTGCAACTGATCCAGCATCTGCTCGATCGGTTCAACCACTGGTCTTATGTTCTCGTCCATTTCGTGTGCCTCCTCGTACTGCGTATTCCGTGCTGCGTAAGTATCATCTCAATAATCTGGGGCGTCTTGATCCGGCCTTGCTTTTTTCTGCCA
>CAZDTE010000067.1:2218-17381 GCA_964508275.1 uncultured Ardenticatenales bacterium | reverse complement strand
GCAGAAAAAAGCAAGGCCGGACCAAGACGCCCCAGATTATTGAGATGATACGGCCCGGCGGTTGAAGACCGCTGGCTACGGCTTGCCAGGTCGGCCTACGCCGGTTTTGCGAGGCGTAGCCCGCGGCTTCAGCAAGGAATTACGGAAGGCTCTCTTCAGTAGGCAAAGATCCACCAGGCTCAAGACATGACACATAGCACGTGATAGATGACACGCGACACACGACACCGGACACATGACCCATGACTCAACCAGAATGAACGTGGCCCTTGTGCACGATTGGCTGAACCAGATCGGCGGTGCCGAAAACGTCCTCACAGAGTTGCTGGCCTTGTTCCCGACCTCGCCTCTTTTCACAGCCATGTACTGGCGCAGGAAAATGCCCCCTTACTTCGAGCAACGCGACATTCGTACATCCTTCATGGAACGTTTGCCGGGCATCATGACTCGCCACCAGTTCTACCTGCCGGTCTACCCCTTCGCGTTCGAACGTTTTGACCTGCGTGGGTATGATGTCGTGATCAGCAACAAGAGCGGTTTCTGCCACGGCATCGTACCTCCACCGGACACGCGACATTTCTGCTATTGCCTCACCCCCACGCGTTACCTGTGGAATTACCACGACTACGTGGAGCGCGAGGGACTCGGTCCACTAGCTCGGTGGGTGCTTCCACTGATCCTGCCCTTCCTGCGGCAGTGGGACTTTGCCGCAGCCCAGCGCGTGGACCACTTCGCCGCTATTTCCAGCGCCGTGCAGCAGCGCATCGAGCAAATCTATCGCCGCGACTCGGTGATCATCTACCCGCCGGTGGACACAGACCGGTTCATTCCCCAGGACGACGCGGAAGATTACTTCTTGATCGTCTCGCGCCTGATCCCCTACAAACGGATCGACTTGGCCGTCGAGGCGTGCAACCGGATGCGGCTGCCCCTCTGGATCGCTGGCGACGGTCGTGACCGCCCCCGCCTGGAGAAACTGGCCGGAGAAACCGTGCGCTTCCTGGGGCGCGTGCCCGATTCGGAACTGCCGAACTTATACGCACGCTGCCGGGCCTTCATCTTCCCCGGCGAGGAGGATTTTGGCATCTCACCGGTGGAGGCCCAGGCTGCCGGCCGCCCTGTCGTGGCCTATGGAGCCGGTGGAGCGCTAGACACGGTGATCGCTGGCCAGACCGGAGTCCTGTTCCACTCGCCGACGGTTGTGGCGCTGGCCGAGGCGCTGGAAACGCTGAACGATCTCTCCTTCGACCCCGCGTTCATTCGGAAGCACGCCAGCCAGTTCGACAATCGCGCGTTCCGCGAGTCATTGCTGAACTGGATAGAGACGACTGGGTGAGGATAAACCAGTGGAACTACGGACCTACGCGAAGATCATCTCTCGTCGACTGTGGCTAGTCATTGCCCTGCCCCTGCTCGTGCTGGTGCTGGCCCTGCTCACGCGCCAGTCACCACCGCCGGCGTTTCACGCCTCCATGCGTCTAGCTATCGGCGTGCCTCCCTTGCCCGCAGAGCGCGGCATGGACTTCGACCCGCGACTCACATCCGGCCAGGCTTCCGAGTTTCTGGCTGACGACTTCACGGAGGTAATTCGGGGTAGCGCCTTTGCCGAGGCGGTCAGCAGGCGCTTGCCTGACGATCTCACCGTCCTGCCGGGCGCCATCGTCGGGTCCACAAGTGCGGAGAAACACCACCGCATCCTTTACGTGGGCGTCACCTGGCCCGACCCCTCCCAACTGGAAGCCATCAGCAAGGCGATCATCGAGACACTGGAGCAAGAGGGGAGCAACTACCTATCCCAACTGGGAGCCGCCGACGCCGACGTCCACTTGCTGGACGGGCCGAACATCGCCCCCGTGGGTCCCAGCCTGCGCCAGCGGCTGGACATACCGCTCCGTGTAGCCCTGGCCCTGATCGCCGCCCTGGCCCTCGCCTTCTTTCTGGAGTACCTGGACGACACGATCCGGGATGCCGGAGATCTGGAGGAGCTGGGGATGACGGTGCTGGGCGAAATTCCGGGCCGCCGGGCGCGCTTCTGGCCATGGTGATCGGGAGCGGGCCGGCGTGTGCCTACCGGTAGAAACCTTGCCACCGGGCGCGCACCCACAGGCAAGGGGATTGCTTGCCTGACACTGCCAACTGTGGTACAATACCGGCAACACAACGTATCGGTGGGAGGTTCTTAGAGGTATGGACTTTCGAGAGTATTGGCGCATCTTGATGCGCAGGGGATGGATCATCGTCTTGGTGGCTGCGGTGACCGCCTTGAGCGCGTTTGCCTTCAGCAAGGCCCAGGACCCGATCTACCGCGCAACCGTATTCCTCAGCGTACAGCCGGCGCGGCTCGACTGGGGGCTGCAACAAACGCTAAAGAATATGATGCGCAACTACAGCCGCCAGATCAAATCGCGCCAGACGGCGCAGCACGTCATTGACCAGCTGCAACTGGACATGTCGCCCGACACACTGAAAAGCAAACTCAACGTCAGCCCGATCGAATCGGACCTGCTCATCCAAATAGACGTGAAAGACCACGATCCGCTCGTTGCCCAAGACGTCGCCCGGGTGACGGCCGAAACCTTCGTCGAGCAGATGAAGGCCTACAACCTCGAGCAGGACCAGCGCGACCGCGTCTATGTGACCAAGCTGGAGAATCCGGACGCCGGCACGTTGTTCTCCCCGAAAACCAAGATCAATGTGGTGGCGGGAGCCCTGCTCGGGGCCTTGCTAGGGGCCGTCGCGGCGCTGCTGCTTGAGTATGCTGATGACACCGTCAAGAGCGCCGAAGACATCTCTCGCTACGTGGGAGACATTACCATCCTGGGCATCATTCCCGTGATGCGTGGAGATTCGGCCAGCGCAACAAGGCACGAGCGCACCGAAGGCCATCGCGGGTTGCTGGGGCGCGTCCCTCTGGGCACACTGCTGTTGATCGCGGTGGCCTTTCTGGGGGGAATCACGTTGGCCATCGCTGGCATGGCGTGGCTGGCGCTATAGACTTAGGAGACAAACCCTGTGACCAAACAGATACATGACGATCTGATCACCCTGACCAACCCCCGCTCACCGGCGAGCGAAGCATTCCGTACCCTGCGCACAAACATCGAGTTCTCCAGTTTGGACGACCCGATCCGCACTCTGGTCGTCACTTCCGCCGGACAGGGAGAGGGGAAATCGACAACGCTTGCCAACCTGGCAATCGCAACGGCCCAGGCCGGCAAACGCGTAATTCTGGCCGATTGCGATCTGCGCAAACCGTCCCTCCAAGACCTGTTTGGCACGCCCAGCGAGACAGGGATCACGTCAATGGTTGTGGATGGCCAGTTCCTGGAGAATCCTCCGTTGCTAGACACCGATATTCCCGGACTCTTTCTCCTGCCCAGCGGTCCGTTGCCCCCCAACCCGTCCGAGTTGTTGGCCTCCCGGCGAATGGAGGAGATCATCAATGCGCTGACCGGTCAGGCCGACATGGTCTTCTTCGACACGCCCCCGGTCGTGGCGGTGACCGACGCGGCTGTGCTGAGCACCAAAGTGGGTGGCGTCCTGCTGGTGGTCAGTGCCGGCAAGACGAAACGGGAACATGCGCGTCGCGCGATAGCCCTGCTGGAGAGAGTCAACGCCCGCCTGATCGGCACCGTCTTAAACAATGCGCCCCTTGATTCCGTCGTGCAGGGATACTACGCACAGGCATGATCGATCTTCATTCCCATATCCTACCGGGTATTGATGACGGAGCCGCCGATCTGGATGAATCTCTGGCCATAGCTCGCATGGCCGTGGCCGATGGTATCCATCAGATGATCGCCACTCCCCACAACACGGACTGGGAACGCATCGGCTCTCGGGGCGACTTGAACGGCCGTCTATCCACGCTGCAAGCGGCGCTGGATGACGCCGGCATCCCCTTGCGCATGTATCCAGGAAGCGAAGTCCATATCACTCCCGACTTGGTGGAGCGTGTGCGCGCCGATCAAGTCATTTCGTTGAACAACTCCCGGTACGTTCTGATCGAACTCCCTTTTTTCACTTACCCCCACTACGTGGAGCAGATCTTCTTTGAGATCGCCGTAGAGGGGATCACGCCGGTGGTGGCACACGCCGAACGATACGCCGCTGTGCAGGAGAAACCGGAGTTACTTGCCCCCCTCGTGGAACGGGGAGTGCTCGTCCAAATCACTTCCCTAAGCCTGGTGGGTGATTTCGGAAAGCAGGCCAGGAGGGCCGCGGTTTCCTTGCTGACGCGCGGGCTGGCCCACGTCATCGCCTCCGATGGGCACAACACCCATTCGCGCCCGCCGCTCCTTTCGGAGGCGGTGAGCGTTGCGGCGGCCCATGTGGGGGAGTCGCGCGCCCGAAAAATGGTTACCGAAATCCCGCAAGCCATCCTCGACAATACGCCGCTTGTGGTGGACCCTCCCCAGCCGGTGAGTCCGCGCAAGAAGTGGTTCGGGCTATGGTAGTGGGATTCTGGTGCCAGACCGGCGCGGTAAGAGCCGCAGAGTCGTAACACCCTGTTTCGAGGAGGACAATCATGAAGGGTCTGATACTCAGTGGTGGCAAGGGGACTCGCCTGTACCCCCTGACCTTCACACGAGCGAAGCAACTGATCCCGGTGGCCAACAAGCCGGTGCTGTTTCGCGTCATCGAGGCGATTCGCGACGCCGGGATCAAAGACATTGGCATTGTCGTTGGCGACACGGCAGAGGAGATCCAGGGTGCCGTGGGCAGAGGCGGTCGCTGGGGCGTAGAAATCACCTACATTCCCCAGGAGTCCCCCATGGGTCTGGCACACGCCGTAAAGATCAGCCGGGATTTCTTGGGCGACGAGCGGTTCGTCATGTTCCTCGGCGACAATGTCATCCAAGGCGGCATCTCTCCCCTAATCGCCCAGTTCTCCGATTCGGACTACAATTCTCAGATCGTGCTGACTCGCGTGGACAAACCGGAACTCTACGGCGTTGCCGTCTTGGGCGATGACAACCGGATCGTCCGCCTGATCGAAAAGCCCAAGGACCCGCCCAGCGACCTGGCCCTGGTCGGCATCTACATGTTTGATCACCACGTCTTCGAAGCAGTGGAGAACATCACCCCCTCGTGGCGAGGTGAGTTGGAGATCACCGATGCCATCCAGTGGCTCGTGGAGCACGGCTACACCGTTTTCCCCTACGTACATCGCGGTTGGTGGATCGACACGGGCCGGCCGGGCGACATGCTGGAAGCCAACAGTCTGGTACTGGAGGAGCTCGCCCCCCGCATCGAAGGGTATGTGGACCGCGATTCCAAAGTGGATGGACGAGTGACAGTGGAACAGGGCGCGGAGATAATCAACAGCGTCGTCCGCGGCCCGACGATCATCGGCGAAAACTCACGGATAGTGAACTCCTACGTTGGCCCGTTCACCTCCATCTATCATTCCGTACTCGTCGAAAACAGCGAAATCGAGTACTCGATGGTTCTGGGCCACAGCCAGATCATTGACATCCCCCACCGGATTGAGGGAAGCTTGATCGGCCGGCGATCGGTGCTGACACGGTCGCCGATCAAACCGAAAGCGTACAAACTGACACTGGGAGACTACAGCCACGTAGGCGTGTTGTAGAGAGGGGGATGAGATCGTGAAGAACATCCTGGTTACCGGCGGCGCCGGCTTCATCGGTTCCAACTTTGTTCGCTACCTGTTGGAGCAGCATGACGATTATCACGTCGTGGTCTTTGACAAGCTCACGTACGCCGGGAACCTGGACAACTTGATGGCTGTCACTGACCGCTTCGTTGACCGGTATCGGTTTGTCCGCGGCGACATCTGCGATGCCGCCGCCGTCGATCAGGCGATGCGTGAGCACCAAATCGACACCATTGTCAACTTCGCGGCCGAAAGCCACGTGGACCGGTCGCTGATGGAGCCGGGAGCCTTCATCCAGACCGATGTCTACGGCACCTACGTTCTCCTGGAAGCGGCGAAGGCGTGCGGTGTTGAGCGCTACCACCAGGTGAGCACTGATGAAGTGTATGGCGAGATCCTCGAAGGCCGCTCCTCGGAAGAGCACCGCCTGCACACCCGCAGCCCCTATTCCGCCAGCAAGGCCGGCGGCGACCTGATGTGCCTGGCCTACTTCACCAGCTTCGCTGTGCCGGTGACCATCACGCGCGGATCGAACAACATCGGCCCCTACCAGTACCCGGAGAAGGTGGTCCCCCTCTTCATCACCAACGCCATAGACGACATCCCCTTACCCCTCTATGGCGATGGCCGGCAGATGCGTGATTACCAATACGTGCTGGACCACTGCGAAGGGATTGACGTTGTCCTGCACAAGGGACAGGTAGGTGAGATCTACAACCTGGGGACCGGTTCGGAGACGCAAAACATCGACATGGCGCATCTGATCCTCAACCTACTGGGCAAGCCGGAGAGTCTCCTCCAGCCGATCACCGATCGGCCGGGGCACGACCGCCGGTACGCCCTGGATTGTCGCAAGATTCAGTCGCTGGGCTGGCACAGCCGGCACAGCTTTGCGGAAGCGATCGAGGAAACGGTTCGCTGGTACGTGGACAACCAGTGGTGGTGGCGCAAGATCAAGAGCGGCGCCCACTACGAGGAATACTATACGCAGCAGTACGCCGGGCGTGAGGTCGACTTGGATCTGGAGTGACCAGAGAACGATACGTGCTGCGTGTCGCGTTACACCACGAACCACGCAGCACGATTATCGGGTCTATCAAAACTCAATGACCGTGTGGATGTCGTACCCCTTCAGCTTGTCTCTGCCATGCAGGAAAGTGAGATCGATCAGGAAGGCAATTCCGACCAACTCACCGCCCAACTTCTCGATCAGTCGGGCGCTGGCGGAAGCCGTGCCGCCGGTGGCCAGCAGATCATCAACCAGCAAGACGCGCTGTCCGGGCTGAATGGCATCTATGTGGAGTTCCACGGCATCGGTGCCATATTCCAGCGCGTATTCCTCCCGTTCGGTCTCGGCCGGCAGCTTGCCTGGCTTGCGGATCGGGACATAGCCGACGCCCAGTAGATAAGCCATCACCGAACCGAAGATGAATCCTCGCGACTCGATTCCCGCGATGAGATCAATCCCTTTGTCTCGATAAGGTTCCAGCAGGCGGTCCACCGATTCGCGAAAGGCCACGGGGTCTTTGAGCAACGTGGTAATGTCTTTGAACAGAACACCGTCTACAGGAAAATCGGGCACATCGCGGATCGTGCTTGCCAGGTCCAACATTGTCTTCTCTTCTCCTTACTCAAACCTCAGATTGTGCCTATGCTGGGCGGCGCGTTCGACCATCCTCAGCCACCCAGCCCCCTTCTCCCCCCGGAACCGGGGGGAGAAGGGGGAGAATGTCTCCCCTCCACAGGGAGGGGGCCGGCTGCTGCCGCTACTGCGTCAAGGCTTCCTGTGCGGCGGTCGCCGCTTCGTCCAAGGCGGCCTGCGGTGTCTGCTCTCCCGAAATCACCGCCACGATCGCATTGCCGAGCGCATCGCGTACGCTCTGCCAGCCGGCGATCGTCGGCTCGGTGCGGCCGTAGGGCAAGAAATCGAACGCCTTCTTGTACAGTGGGTTGCTGGCGAAATACTCCTGCATCGCCTCCGACTCGGCTGCCGAGCGGCGCACCGGGAAGTAGTTGGAATCCATCGCCCACGCGGCCGTCTGATCCTTCTCGGTGAACCACCTGACGAAGAGCCAGGCAGCCAATTCACGCTCCGGCGCGGTGTTGAAGATAGTCACACTGGGCCCGTAGACATCCACGATCGGTTCCGGCGTGTCGTGGGGGAAGGGGGCCACTGTCCAATCGAAGGGAAACTCTTCGGCGTCCCCTTTGATGGCGCTGGCGTAGTAGGGCAATCCCGCGGTTGAACCGAAGGCGAAGAGGATCTTCTGGTTCGCGAAGTCGGTCTGGTCACCGTACCGCTCGGCGATCTGGTAGGCCAGGCCCTCGTCCACCAGTTTCTTGAGGAACTCCAACGCGGCCAGACCTTCCTTGCCGTTGAACAGCACCTCCTTGCCGTCTTCGCTGATGATGCTTCCGCCACGCGTCCACACCCAGGCCGAGAACGTGGAAGCGCTGGGGTTGATCGCGTAGCACGGCATATCCTTTTGCTCTTTGGCTGCCTTGCAGACGTTGTAGAAATCATCCCAGGTGGCCGGCGGACCATCGAATCCCAGTTCCTTGAGCAAGGAGGTGTTGACGTACATCACCTCCATGCTGCGGTTGGGAGGGAAGCTGAACATGGCGTCGTCGAAGGCCGGGTAGCGGTCGCCGGCAAAGAAATTGGCGAAGTAATCGTTCAGGGCATCCTCGCTAAGGCCGTACTTCTCGCTGGCGATGAAATCGTCCAGGTTCACGACAGCGTCGGCCCCGGCGTACTCGGCCACCATGTTCTGGTACGAAATGGCCAGGTCTGGCGGGCTGCCGGCCTGAATGGCGGCCAATATCTTCTTGCGAATATCTGGGTAGTAGCCACCGTATTCCGGCTGCACGGTGATCCCCCATTCGTTGGTCGTGTTGAACTCATCGATCAACTTCAAGAGGGTTTCCTCGTGCCTCTTCGTAGACACATGCCAGAATAGAACGGTCTGTCCGCTGGGGTCAATTTGGTCAACTGCGTTCGCGGCCTTGGTCGGTTCGGCAGTCGGCGAAGGCTTCGCCGGAGGGCCACACGCGGCCAACAGCACGAGCAAGAAACTCGCCGCTAGAATCAAGAGTGTCGTCCGTCTGGTACTCATTCGTTTCCTCCTCCTTCTGGTCACTTCTTTGGAATGCCTGCTTTAGGAGACAGATTCGTATCATCTCAATAACTTGGGGACCGCCCCCCGGCCCCCAATTCTGGGGGAGCACATGCCCCCCCCAAAGTTGGGGGGGTTGCCCCCCAAAGTTGGGGGGGTTGCCCCCCAAAGTTGGGGGGGTTGCCCCCCAATGTTGGGGGGTTAGGGGGGCTTGACGTCCCGCTCACCCCGAAATATCGAGAAGATACACAGATCCCCTAGCCTGCGGCTTGTCGCCGCGTTGCCACCAATTCATCCCGTCTCAGGTTCAGCCTATACGCCTCCCTCCTTTCTATTTCCGGAAACAGCGTGCGATCACCCCGTTATCCTTTCAAGCCCGTTGAGGCTATGCCCTCGATGAACTCCTTCTGGGCAAAGAAGTAGAGTATGATGATGGGCAGGATCGTCAACGTGGATGCCGCCATCAGCAACTGGGTGTCGGTTCCCGCGTCTGTGATGAAGAAACTAAGACCGACGGTGATCGGTCGCATCACCTCGCTGGATGTGATGATCAAGGGCCAAGTGAACGCATTCCAACTTCCGAGGAAGGTGAACAACACTACCGCCACGATCGCGGGCCGAGAGAGGGGCAAGACGATCTCGATGAGGAAACGGCGGTGGCTGCAGCCATCCAGAATCGCTGCGTCGTACAGATCGTTTGGGATGGTGGCAAAGAACTGGCGAAACAGAAAAATGCTAAAGACGCTGGCCGTCCACGGAACGATCATCGCGGCATAACTGTTATACCACCCTGTCTTGGCTTGCCCAAGGAGCGTGTAGCCAAACAGTGGGAGCGCCGGCGGACTCACATGGAGCACTTCGTATATCCGCCGCACGATGATGAAGTTCGGGATCATGGTCACTTCAAATGGGATCATCATCGTAGCCAGAAACAGGATGAAGATGACGTTTTTTCCGAAGAACTCCAACCGGCCGAAGGCGTAGCCCGCCAGGATGGACGTAAACAGAACCCCCGCAATCGTACAGGCCGCGATGAAGAAGCTGTTAAAGAAATAGCGGGCAAAGGGAGCGGCGTTCCAGGCTTCGGCGAAGTTCCAATAGCGGAGCCGGTCCGGAATCCAGATTCCCCGCGCCACCTCCGAATAACTCTTGAAGGCCGTCGCGATCATCCACAGGAACGGGAAGATAGCCACGAGCACTCCGACCAGCAGAACAATGTGCATCAATACCCGGACCGGGCGTTGCTTGATCGCCCTGGGGCCGGCGTTACTAGCCATAGTGAACCTTCTCGCCGATCAGCTTGTTTTGGATGACCGTCAACGACAGGATTATTCCGAACAGCACGAACGCTATGGCCGAGGCATAACCGATGTTCACCCGGTTGTAGAACTGATCGAAAAGGTAGATCGTGGTGGTGGTGGTCGTGTGCAGTGGCCCTCCCAACTGCGCCCCGGAACCGGCCGTCATCACGTAGATGATGTTGAACGATTGGAAAGCGCCGATCGTAGAGATGATCAGCAGGAAGAATGTCGTCGGGGAAAGCAGCGGCAGCGTGATGTGGCGGAATAACTGCCACCGGCCGGCCCCATCAATACGGGCCGCGTCGTATAGTTCGGTGGGGATGTTCCCCAGGCCGGCCAGAAAGATCACCACATCGAAGCCAATATAGTGCCAGATGGAAACAATAACCACAGCGATAAGGGCCAGGCTGGGGCCACCGGCCCACGCCGGCACAACCCCGCCCCAGGCAGAGGCCATCATCTTGATGATCCCTCGCGGCTCATTCATCCAGCGTTGCGGGGATAGGCCAATCAGACCCAGTATTTGGTTCAATGGGCCGTGCATAGGGTTGAATATCCAGAGCCACACGGTAGCGGCAGCCACCGTCGAGGTGATGTACGGGAGGAAGTAACTCGTGCGGTAGAAAGAAAGGCCGCGCACCTTCTGGAACAGCAGATAGGCCAGAAAGAGGGAGAGGGCCAGCGTCAAAGGAACTGTGCCCAAGACATAGAAGACCGTAACCTTCAACGAACCCCAGAAGCGCGCATCCTTCAGCACCTGCCCATAGTTTGCCAGAGAGACAAAGGATATCTTCTTGATCTTCCAACGATGCAGGCTGATGTACAGAGCGTAGATTACGGGGAGGAAGTGGAAAACGGCGAGGACAATCGCGGCGGGCAAAAGGTACAGATAGGCCAGAAGCGTCTCGCTCCAATATCGGCGACGCGATCTCGGCCAAAAGGTAGAAAAGAGCGTTGTCCTCGGCGTGTACACATCCTGCCCTGCCGTCATTTGCTTTCCTACAGCATCGTGTTGTGTGTCCAGAAACCTGCTCTGAGGCCCTCCCTGTGGACGCGTCGCCTTCGGGCCGCTTTCCTCCCCCGGAGACAGGCGCGGGAGCAGTTCGGATAGGCTCAAGGCTGGCAAGCGCGCACTTTCAATCGCCCACCCGTTTGAGCTGTTCATCTTCCTACCGCTCATTCGCATTATAACAGAAAAGCCCTTGTGGGTCAAAACAGGCGGCAGATAGCACGGGCCAACTTCTTTCCGCTTTGCAAATTACCTTTTCTTGAAACATGTGGTGATCCAACACAATTTACGGGAGACTCTGTGACAGAACCACTACCTGTAGGGAGCTAACCCGTTTCGCAAGCAACACATTCTTAAAAACCCTGCCCAGAGTCACGTTTCATAAGGAAACCCGCTTGCATTCAAGGCTGTCTTCTGGTAGAATAGACATCGTAGACTGGAGCGCCCCGGACGCGGGCCACCTTTCTTCAAGGGGATACGTGTTGTTTGCCCATCTTTCGAGATTTGGAGACTGCTCCTTCGGGCAAGCAGCTACCCATATGGGTTTGTCTTTACGGCGCTCTTTCTCCCCACGCGGAGAAAGAAATCAACACCTAGTCAATGTCTTGTGTTACCTCTGCGGCAAAGCGTTGTTCACAAGGTTGTTGGCTCCGGACAGGCCCTGATCGTTCATCCGTTGGTCTGTACTGCTGTACCGTTTAGTAACCGTCCAAGAATAACCCCCATCTTTTTGCGGTTATTCCTCGGCTAAAAACGGGAAGTTAACTTAGACGCTCACTTAGCCACCGCGTGGTCGCGCGCTCGGTTTGGGGTGATCTCGTCCCCATGCGGGCCCTCCCTTAATATCTGAAGTCAATCCTACATGGACGATGTTCCTTCCACACCGTCTGCAGGTGCATCACCTTGGCTGTTCGAGAGCCAAGGTGACTACGGTCTTATATCGCTGAAATGAAATGACTCCCACCGAAGAAGAAATGGATCCAAGAACAGCCTGGAGCGCCGTCCTGGGCGATCTACAGCTACAGCTTCCCCGGCCCACTTTCGACACGTGGCTGAAAAGCACGAGTTATTGTTCCTATGAAGATGGGGAGTTCATTATCAGCACCCCGAACCCCTACGCTGTGGAGTGGCTCCAAAACCGTTTGCGGCGCACGATCACGACCACGGCCGCCAGAATCATGGAGCGTACCGTTAGTGTACGGTTTATCGTACGCCCGGAGATTACTTCCCCTGAGGACGAAGCCCTGTTCAAAGAGGACGAGCCCCTATTCACGGGATCGCCGAACTTCGAGGGGAACAGTTCCCGCGTTCCTCCGGATTCGCTGAAATCCGGCCCTCCGCTAAACTCTTCCGGAAACCCGCGCTACACGTTCGATACGTTCATCGTGGGCAATGGAAACCGGATGGCCCATGCCGCCTCTACGGCTGTTGCCGAGCGCCCCGCCGAAAAGTTCAACCCGCTGTTCATCTACGGCGGCGTTGGCCTTGGAAAAACGCACCTTCTCCAGGCCGTGGCTCACGAGGTCTCCCTGGGGGGCTATCGCGCTGGCTACCTTTCTTCCGAAGTATTCACGAATGAGTTGATCAATGCCATCCGCCACCAGAACACCGAGCCGTTTCGAGATCGCTACCGCAGCCTCGACATCTTGCTGATTGATGATATTCAGTTCATCGCCGGCAAAGAGAGCACCCAAGAGGAATTCTTCCATACCTTCAACACCCTGCACGGATTAAACAAGCAGGTCATTATCTCCAGTGATCGCCCGCCACGAGCCATGCTGACTCTGGAGGAGCGCCTGCGCTCCCGTTTCGAGGGGGGACTCGTCGTAGACATCCAACCTCCCGACCTGGAAACCCGCATCGCTATCCTGCGCTTCCGCGCCGAGTCGCAAACGGTACACGTTCCGGATGACGTCATCCAATTCATTGCCAGGAAGTTCCAAAGCAACATCCGTGAACTGGAGGGGGCCCTTACGAAAGTGATCGCCCATAGCCAATTCACGCAACTCCCTTTGAGTATAGGCCTGACCGAACAAGCCCTGCGCGACATCCTGCAGAAACGCCGATCTGTTCGCATGGAAGACATCATCCGGGCGGTTGCCCTTTATTACGACCTCCCACAAGAGGATCTCCTGGGCAAACGGCGCACAAAGCGTGTAGCTATCCCCAGGCAGGTGGCCATGTTCCTCTGCCGAGAACTCACCGACTCTTCTCTCCCTCAAATAGGCGCTTCTTTGGGAGGACGAGACCACACAACCATCATTTACGGCTGCGCAAAGATCAAGAAAACTATCGAGGCTGACCTTGATCTCCGAAAAGATGTCCTCTCCATCAAGGAATCCCTCTACTACGATTCCTCTTCCTCTCACTCTTCCTAAGATGGTCTTTTCCACACCTCTTCTGTGGATAAAACCTCAGTTCCTGTGGATATTCCCTTCCTGGTGGGGATAACTGTGCTGCCTTCTTTCGCCTTTCTTAACGTTCCCACGCAACATGTTGGGTGGAAACCCTGTCCCACAACCAATATATCTGGTCGATCCGTGTCCGTGGGGGAGAAACCCATGGCTTCCACTTTTCCACAATCAATACACTGGTTATTCCCACCCCTTAATTTCAACCAACCTCTATTTACAGGAGTTCTAGCTACTTTCAGCCGCTATCTTGGGCGTGGGCCGACCACACTGTCCCGTTGTCCACTTATCCACAAAGACTATGAAGACTACTACTCTTAGACTACTCTAAAAAAAAGATGATTTTATCTGATCAACAACAGAGTCAACTGAAAAACCTTCCTTCGGTAGACACGCTTCTCAGAACAGACACTGTACTAAACATGACGGCGGTGTATGATCGTGACACCGTGGTTACGATCGTGCGCGAATATCTGGAGGCCCTCAGGGAGCAGATTCGCTCCGGTGGGGCATGCCCTTCGCGGGAGGAGTTGGTCTCCCTCCTGGAGGCCCGCGTTCTTCACGCACTTCGCCCCAGCCTGATTGGCGTGATCAATGCGACAGGCGTTATCATTCACACCAACCTGGGTCGGGCTCTCCTGAGCAAAGATACGCTGGCCGCCATGTCCGCGGCAGGGCGGGAATACGGCAACCTGGAGTACGATCTTCAGGAAGGGAAACGTGGGTCGCGCTACGTCCATGCGACGATACTGTTGAAGTACCTTACGGGGGCAGAAGACGCCTTAGTCGTGAACAACAATGCCGCTGCTCTGGTGCTTGTCCTCAGCGCTCTTGCCAAAGGGCACGAAGCGCTCATTTCGCGGGGGCACTTGGTGGAGATAGGGGGAGGGTTCCGGATTCCGGACATCATGGTCCAGAGTGGCGCCCGCCTGGTCGAAGTGGGAACAACCAACCGCACCTACCGCCGTGATTACGGGGATGCCCTAAGCGAAGAGACGGCGGCGATTCTGCGTGTCCATGCCAGCAACTTTCTCATCACCGGGTTCACCCACGAACCTACACTCGAGGATATTGTAGCTCTTGGGCACGAGACCGGTGTGCCCATCATACACGACCTCGGCAGCGGCGCGCTGCTCGATACGAAGCCGTTTGGCTTGGCCGCGGAGCCGCTGGTCCAAGACAGCGTGGCGGCCGGCGTGGACCTGACCTGTTTCAGCGGAGACAAACTGCTGGGCGGGCCCCAGGCAGGCATCATCGTTGGTCGGGCAGAACTGGTCTCTCGCCTGAAACGCCACCCCCTGGCGAGGGCCATGCGCGTTGACAAAACCACGCTGGCGGGGCTACAAGCCACCCTAATGCACTACCTGCGCAGAGAGGCGCTGTCGACCATTCCGGTCTGGCAGATGATCAGCATGACCCAAGAGGAAATCGCCAGGCGCGCTAACCATATTGCTAGGGAACTGGTGAAACAAGGCATCCCGGCCACCGCCCTCCCCGGCCATTCGGCCATCGGCGGCGGCTCGCTGCCCGGTCAGACCCTGCCGACAACGCTTGTTTCCCTCGATGTGCCTCATCCTTCCGAGTTTGCTGCGCGCTTGCGAGCGGCATCCCCTCCCGTGATTGTACGCATTGAAGAAGACCACGTTTTGCTCGACCCCCGAACGATCCTGCCCGATCAGGACGAAATCCTCCTGCTCACGGTGGTG
>CAZDTE010000067.1:0-2118 GCA_964508275.1 uncultured Ardenticatenales bacterium | reverse complement strand
CATACACGGTGGTGGCATAAGCCCCCGAAGCTTCCCTGGGCACTCTGGTTCGCCGATGTTTGATGGACCAGACGGCTTGTGGTATAATGTGGTTAGACTATTGCAAGGGAAACGGTGAGCGGTGCTGTGATTCTGCTTGGACTTACGGGCCCGATTGCCTGCGGCAAGACAACGGTGCTCCAGATGCTGGAGTATCGGGGGGCAAAGAGCATTGACTCGGATCAGTTGGTGCATGAACTGATGGCCCCCGGGTTGCCGGTTTGGGAAGGCATTGTGGCAACATTTGGCCCAGACAACCTCCTTCCAGACCAGACCATCAATCGGAAACGATTGGGAGAGACCGTCTTTGGAGATCAAAAGGCCATGCACAGGCTGGAACGCATCATCCACCCGGCCGTCGTCGAAGAGATTGAAAGCCGGTTGCAATCCTGGGAGCAGAGAAACACCGGGCGGCAGCAAGAAACCGTGGCGGTGCTAGAGGCCATCAAGCTGATTGAAGGCGGATACCACACCCGCTGTCATGCCGTCTGGATAGTCACCTGCGATTCCGACGTACAGATTCGACGGCTTGTGAAGACGCGGGCCCTGACAGAAGAGGAGGCGCGCCTCCGCTTGCGGTCCCAACCGGGGTGGAGCGAGAAGATGCGGTTTGCCGATCTGATTATTCACAATAACGGGAGCAGAAAAGACTTGGAGAGGCAGGTAGAACAGGCCTGGAGACAACTGCTCGGCAGGGAGGTGCGGAATGACGAGAATTCGTGACTTCATGGCCCGGCACCCCCAGATGGTGAACTGGATTGCCTTGGCCATCGGCATGGTCCTGATTCTCCTGTGGGCGGCCAAAGACGTAGACCTGTTGCCAAGCCAACGAGGGGCGATGGTCGCCGCGACGATCGGCCTGGCCGGGATGTGCGTCTGGATTCTGGGGTGGGAGGACTGACGATCCGTGGTCCAACAGGCGATGATCGGCAGCCGGCAGGCGTTTCGAGGACTGCGTCCCATGAACCCCGGACGAGATCTCGGTGAGCTTGCCGACCTAATCGAAGTTGCCTTTGCCGAAGACCTGGCAGCCAGCGGACGATCCACGGCTGATGAGATCCGTTCTCTGCAGTGGATGGGCCCTGTCGCCGGCATCCTGAGCGCGGCAAGCGGGCTGTTCCGTGACCTGTTCACCGGCTATGTTTGGGTTGAAGAAGGGAGGATCGTTGGCAACGTAACGATCACCCGGGCGCAAAACGATCTCCACGAGTGGATCATTAGCAACCTGGCCGTGTACCCAGAATACCGCCGCCGGGGCATCGCGCGCCGCTTGATGGAGGCAGCCCTCGAATACATCCTGGATCGGGATTCGGCCTGGATTAGCCTGCAAGTGCGCAGCGATAACGCAGAGGCCAAGAACCTGTACGCGTCGCTAGGATTCCGCGTGCTGGACACGTTCGCCGAGATGCACGCCCAACGGTTGCTCAACCCGGTGCCGGTCTCCCAGTCAGCCTATGAAGTTGTGGCCCCGGTTCACGGACGGCGACACGCGCTCTTCGCCTTGGAAAGAAAGGTCTTGCCGCTAGCCCTACAGGAGATGCGGCCGCTGGTCGAGGAGGACAGCCATGCGCTATGGGCTCCCGATAGGAGCACGCGCCTCGGTGAACTGCTGCGCGGGGGCGTGTCCCGCCGGCGGTGGGTGCTGTATGACGAACAACCGGTCGGCGCGGTGCACTTGAAGATGAGCCTGCTTGGTGAGCCCCACAGGGTTACCTTTCTTGTCCACCCCCTTCATCGTGGGCAGATTGAGCACCTGCTGGCCGAAACACTTGTCCGCCTCGAAGGGAACTTGCTGCGACACCCATTGAGCGCCAACGTTTCTGCAGAGTGCCCGCGACTGAATGAGGCGTTACGGGAGAGTGGATTCAAGCAGGTGCGAGAGTTGGATCTCATGGGCCTGCCCTTACAACAAGAGATAACGGGTCCCGCGTAAACCGGTTACCCGCTGCTCCCAGGGCCGAGCAACAGGCCACTTCCGACCTGCCTGACCGATTTCCGGCCAGGTACTTGATTTGACGTTCAGCCAAGAGTATCTTCCAAATGTGTAGGGGTGAGCAGGACGTCAAGTCCCCCTAACCT
>CAZDTE010000066.1:0-17506 GCA_964508275.1 uncultured Ardenticatenales bacterium | reverse complement strand
ACCTCAGGTTAGGGGGGCATGACGTTCTGCTCACCCCGGATTATTGAGATGATACTATCGTGGAGCGTAAACGTGGAGCGTGGAGAAGGGAACCAGGAACTCGAAAACCAGGGTCCGGAGATTGGAGCACATCAGCGGCACGGTCGCGTGAGACGCCTCCCCCTGGCCGTAGCGCTCGCCAGCTTCCTGGCCCTTGGCCTGTTGTCCTCACTTTTCCTGCGCGTGACGTTGGCCCTGCCCAGTTTTACGCTGGAGAAGACGGCACCAGCCTCGGTGGCCGCCGGGGATCCCTTCACCTACCAAATCAAGCTGACCAACACAAGCGGTGAGGATGCCATCGGTGTGGTTCTCACCGACCGGCTACCCTCCGGAGTGCAGCTTGTGGGGGGCTCCATCTCCGGTGGTGGCGTCAACCAAAACGGCGTCATCGTTTGGGCCGTAGACATCTCCAAGAACACACAGATTACGCGGACTTTTCAGGTGCTGGGCACACAAGCCGGGACGGTCGTCAATGCCGATTATCGAGCTTCGTACGACACGGTACATGTCTTGGGCGGTTCTGTGTCCACGCAGGTGTCAGCCGGCGACCCCGACCGCGCCCAGGTTGTGGCCAGCCCCACGACGCTTCCCGCCGACGGCGTTAGCTCGGCGGCCATCACCGTCACCGTGCAGGACGGTTACGGCAACCCGGTGGCCGATGGCACCGTGGTGAATGTCACGACGTCGGCCGGCACCCTCTCCGGCTTCGGGACGACCGTGAACGGGCTGGTCAACGGCATCCTGACCGCGCCGACCACGGTGGGCCAGGCGATCATCACCGTCCAGGGCCTGACCACGCAGGAAGCAACCGTCACCATCGTCCCCGGCCCACCGGCCACAGCCAACATCGAGGCGAACCCGACTCAGTTGGTGGCCGATGGCAGCAGTTCAGCGCTGCTCACGATCACTGTCCGCGACGCGCACAGCAATCTGGTCGCCGATGGTACAGCCGTCACGGTGAATGCGACCGCCGGCACTATAAACGGCACGTCCACAACTGCCAACGGCCTGGTCACGCGCCAACTGGTCGCTTCGACGGACATCACCACGGCCACGCTGAGCATCGACGGGGTGACGGTGACCGGTGACACCCAGATTCCCTTCACCGTCGGCCCGCCGGCCAGCGCCACAGTGCAAGCGAACCCAACGAGCGTCACCGCGGATGGCGTGGACGCTTCCGCGTTGAGCATCACCCTGCGCGATGCTGGGGGGCACGCCGTGGTAGACGGCACCGGCGCCGCGGTGACGACAACTTTGGGCACGGTCTCTGGGTCAGGCGGCACGGTCAACGGCGTGCTGGTTCGCGCGCTCACCTCCACGGCCATCGGGACGGCCACGATCGGCGTGGCGGGCGTGAACACGACCGGCGACACGGTGACGTTCATTCCCGGCCCGCTGGACCACGTTACGGTCACTCCTCACGGCACGGTGCATGTCCCGGTCGATGAGCCGCGGCAGTTCACGGCGCAGGCGGAGGACGCCTACAACAACCCGATCAGTGGACTCACGTACAGTTGGGGGTTCGACATCGGTGGCGACGGGGGCGGCATCATCGACGCCAGCGGGCTGTTCACCGGCACTGCGCTGGGCACGGTCTACGTCGTGGCCACAGCCAACGGCGTGAGCAGTGCCGCTGTCTCGGTCCATGTCGTTCCTGGCTCTCCTGCCGAGGCGAGCGTCAACGCCTCGCCACAGCAGATCGTGGCGAACAACAGCGACCAGTCCCTGCTGCTCATCACCATCCGCGACATCCAGGGCAATTTGGTAAGCGACGGCACTACGGTGAACGTAACCAGCACTCTCGGCGCGATTCTGGGAATCGATGGCACGGTCGGTGGGGTCGCTCAACGGGCGCTGCGGGCCGGCACCGAAGTCGGCGAGGCCCACGTCTACGTGGACGGTTTTGCGGCCACGGGCGACACGGTGACCCTGTTGCCCGGTCCGCCGGCCAAAGCCCTCATCGCCGCCAGCCCACCGAGCATCCCGGCCAACGGCGTGGCCACCACAACACTGACCATCACGTTGCGCGATTTCTACGACAACCTGGTGACCGACGGCAGCTCGGCGGTGCTGGTCACGGACAGTGGCACGCTGCACGGGTGCGACACCGCCACTACGGTCAGCGGCGTGATGACCTGCACGCTGCAATCCAGCACCAACATCGGCACCGCGACCGTCCAGGCACCGGCCCTGGTGAGCACCGGCGGCGAAGTGGACTTCGTGGTCGGGACGCTCGATCACATTGTGGCCACACCTTCCGATCCACAAACCGTCGTGGCCGGCCAGACGTTGCACTTCTCCGCCCAGGGGTATGACGCCTACGATGTGCCGGTGCCCGATGCCACCTACGTCTGGACCAAATTCCGGCAGGACGGCGACGGCGAGATCGACAGCAGTGGGGACTTTGTCGGCAGCAGGGTGGGCACTGTCTTCGTGCGCGCCTCGGTTGGCCAGGTGTTCAGCAATCTGGTGACCGTCACCGTGTTGGCGGCCGGCCCCGACCAGGCCGAAGTGCAGGCCACCCCGACCACGATCGTCGCCGATGGCGTGAGCACCAGCACGTTGGTGATCGCGTTGCGGGACAGCTACGGGAACCTGGTCGAAGACGGCACGTGGGTGAACGTGAGCAGCAGTCTGGGCAGCGTCAGTGGGAACAACAGCACGGTGAACGGCGTGCTCACACGTACACTGCGAGCGGGGACGAGCGCCGGCACGGCCACGATCTACGCCGGCGGTACCACAGTAACCGGGGACAGCGTGCGCTTGCTGGCCGGCCCGCCGACGTCTGCCACGGTGGTGGCGTCCCCAATCCAGTTGGTCGCCGACGGCAGCAGCTCATCATCACTCAGCATCACCCTGCGGGACGCATTCGGGAACCTGGTGGAGAACGGCACCGTTGTGACCGCCACGGCCGATCTTGGCAACGTGTCCGGCTCGTCGGGCACGACCGCTGGTGTCATGGCCCGCACATTCACGGCCGGGACCGTCCTGGGGACGGCACACATCGACGTGGGCGGACTGCCGACAACAGGCGGCACGATCTATCTGATCGCCGGCGACCCGCACCACGCCGTGGTCCAGGCCAACCCCGAAACTCTGGTGGCCGATGACATCAGCATGTCAACGCTGACGATCACGATCTACGATGCGTATGATCATCGGGTCACCACAGGAATTCCGGTTACTGTAACCAGCAGCTTGGGGGCGATGGAGGGTACAGGGAGCACGATCGACGGACAGGTCATCCGCTACTTGCGGGCCAGCCTGGCGCTTGGGCCGGCGATCCTCACCGTGGAGGTGCCGGATGGCCTCGTTCCCGTCTCCGGTGACACGGTGCAGTTCGTTGTCGGGCCGGCCAGCAAGACGACGCTGGGTGCCAACCCAGCGACGGTCGCCGCCGGTGGGAGCACCGTTTCCGTTCTCACGATCACGGCGATGGACAACTACAGCCACACGGTCCCGAACGGGACGGTGCTGACCGTCACGACCGACATCGGCGCGGTGACCGGGAGCGGCACAACCCAGAACGGCTCGATCAGCCGCGTGTTCCACCCGGATACAACGGCCGGGACGGTGCAGGTGCAGGTGCAGTCGGACGATGGCTCGTTGACCGTGGGCGGCGATGCACTCGTCGTATCGCCCGGCCCGCTCGACCTGCTGCACATCACGCCGGAGACCCCGCCGGACATCCAGTCGAGCAAGACGTTCACGCTCACGCTGACGGCGACCGATGCCTACGGCAACGTGATCTCCTCGCTGCCGGTGCAGTGGTATCTGACGCCGGAGACCGGCACAGGCACGCTGATACCTGTCGAGAGTGGGTTGCAGGCCGTCTTCACAGCAGCGAAGCCGGGCACGCTGCGCGCGCAGGCTTCGTCCGGCAGCAAGTATAGCAACATCGTCATCTTGACCGTCATTCCGGGGCCACCAGCCAAGGCGCACATCCAGGCAAACCCGCAGACGATCACGGCCAACCGCACCGACACCTCGGATCTGTCTATCACCGTGACCGATGCTTACGACAACCCGGTCGGCAACGGGTTTCCGGTGACCGTGACCACGAATCTGGGGATCGTGAGCGGCAGCGGGAGCACGGTGAACGGGCAGGTCACGCGCTTTCTGACCAGCACGGTTTCCGGGATTGCCTACCTGGAGGTGGCGGACCTGCTGCCGGTTGACGACATCACCGTCACGTTGCAGCCCGGTCCGCCGGCGAACGCCGCAGTCGCGGCGGAACCATCCTCGATTCTGGCCGACGGCGTGAGCACTTCGACGCTGACCATCTCGGTGCAGGACGCGTTTGGCAATCCCGTCGCCGACGGCACACCGGTACAGATTTCGACCGATCTGGGCGCGCTGTTTGGGTCTGGTGATGTGGTCGACGGCGTGACGAAACGGGTGCTTCGGTCCTCGACGACGGTGGGCACGGCGAACATCACGGTCGCGGGGTTGACAACCAGCGGTGGCCAAGTCGCGTTCGTGCCTGGCGCACCAAGCTCGGCGATTGTCCAGGCATGGCCGCTGGAGGTGTTGGCGGATGGCGTGGCGGCATCCACGTTGAACATCACTCTGCGTGACCAGTGGGGCCATCTGGTGGCCGACGGAACGAACGTGGTCATAACATCCACACTCGGCCACGTGTCGGGCGACACGCCGACCAACAACGGCAACTTTGTGCGCACTCTGCGGTCGAGCACGGCGGGGCGCGCGAAGATCGGATCGCCGGGGCTGCTCGTCATCGGCGATGATGTTGTGTTCGTGCCCGGGGCGACTTCCACAGCGGAGATCGTGGCCGCGCCCAAATCGTTGCCCGCGGACGGGAACAGTTTCGCTCTGCTGACCATCACCGTGCGCGATGGACAGGGCAACCTGGTTCATGACGGCACGCCACTGACAGTACACAGCAGCATCGGTGAGGTGGATGGTACCGGCGCGACGATCGGTGGAGTGCTGACTCGCACGCTGCACTCGACCGTTGCCGGCACCGCCCTGATCGCGGCGGATGGAGCGACCACCACCGGCGACAATGCCGTCATTTTGACGCCCGGGCCGCCGGCGCAAGCGGATGTCCAGGCCTGGCCGCTCGAACTGGTGGCCGATGGGATGAGCACGGCCGTGCTGACGGTGACCGTGCGGGATGGCCTGAACAACCCCGTGGCCGATGACACGGCGATCAACGCGAGCAGCAGCCTGGGCCTGGTGCTGGGTGGCGGCACCACCAAGGATGGCGTGCTCACGCGCACTTTGCGTGCCGATCTGAACCTGGGCACGGCTACCTTCTACGTGGACGGAATCGGCCGGGCGACCGGTGACGAGGTTGCCTTCATTGCCGGTAATCCGGACAAAGCCTGGATCACGGCAACGCCCGATCACCTACCGGCCGATGGCGTGAGCACGTCACTGCTGCATGTCGCGATCACCGACCCGTGGGACCACCCGGTGACCGATGGCCTGGAATTCGTCATGACGACCACGCTCGGCACGGTGATCGGCGATACTCCCACCTTTGGGGGCAAGATCACGCGAACGCTGCGGACCAGCATGACGCTGGGCACAGCCTACCTGAATGTCGTCGGCCTGACCACCGGTGGACACACCGCCATCCCAATCCAGGACATGGTGTTGAACGGTGATTTCGAAAGCGGTGATGCGAGCGACTGGATCGTCGGTGGCGAACTGCCGGTGACCGTCACCACCGGAGATCTGTTCGTCAATTACCCCTTCGCGGGCCAGTACATGGTACGCCTCGGTCCTCCCACCTTGCACAACGATGGCCACCAGGTCGGATCGGCATGGATGTACCAGCCATTCCACGTGCCGGAAGGCGTTCCCTCCACGCTATCGTTGTGGTATCGCATGTTCAGCTTCGATGTGCTGACCGGCATCCGTTACCCGCTGTGGGACAGCTTCGACATCACGCTCCGTGACGCCGACGGTCTGCCAATTGCGCTGATCCTGCGGGATGGGCACGAAGCGCAGTATCAGGGTCAGTTGTGGGATACCGGCTGGCGACGTTTCCTCTTTGACCTCACGCCCTGGGCGGGCCAGCAGGTCCAACTCCACATGGAGGTGGTCAACCGCAACGAGCCGGTTGATGACACGTGGGTCTACGTAGACAACGCCGAAATCCTGCTGGAACCGCTGCACAAGAGAACACTCCCCATCTTCCTCAACCTGCCTGGTAGTGGCTCAGGCGTCGCGCTCAACGCGGGCTCCAAGGGCGACAAGTAGGGCTTGAGCACGAGGCCCAAGCCGTCGCGCCAAATGAACGATTCCACCGAAAGAGATACTCTACCCTCGACCCCGTGAATTTGACAAGAAACGGCATCGCTGGTATCATGAAATTTGATGCCATCTAGCAACCGTGTTTAGGTGCAAATGTCGTTACTGCTCAGCCAAGCAGCGAGAATGGCCTCAGAAGCGGTCGGAAGCCCCCCCAGCCCCCAATCCTGGGGGGAGCAGAGCGATTTCCCCCCAGAGTTGGGGGTTAGGGGGCCTGTCTGAGCAGTAACCAAATATCAACGTTTCTGGCGCACTCTTGTCTGGATTAGGGAGACGAGGTATGACGAACAAGGCTGTGTGGGTCACCAGTTTCGTGGTCGGGCTGGCCAGCGGCGGGGAGTTGTATCGCTGGGTCATGAATGAGGACCCCAACGATCCTTACCGACTCCTCGTATTCTTCGTCCTGTTATTAGTCGTTGTGGCCTCAGCCGGCACGGCGGTTGCCCATTACCTGGCCGTCCGGTTCAACAAGAAAGGGGAATGGCTCCGCTCGACCCGCCACGGCGTGGAGGTCGGCCTTTTTGTGGCTGTGTGCGCCTGGCTGCAACTGGTACATTTGCTGAGCCTGATCGTGGCCGTCCTGGTTGCCGGCGCGCTCGTGTCCGTGGAACTGGTTTTGGCAAACTGGCCGCTGCCCCAACGGCCGCGGCCACAGGAGTCGGCGACAGAACAAGGGTAGGCAAGGGCGTCGGGCGCGGCCGGTTACCCTCCCAGACTCCCCGTTTTCGCTTCCCAGCGAGTCCTCCATTTCGAGATGACGGCCCGGTACGCCTCGGTCTCTACCCCTTCGACCGTCATGATGAGGGCATCTTCCTTGTTGTCGTGGTAATAGTTCTTGCGCAGTCCTACCTCCACAAACCCCAGGCTCTCGTAGAGACGCTGCGCCGAGAGGTTGCTGACGCGGACCTCCAGCGTTACCAAGCGAGCGCTCAGGGCGATGGCCTCCTCAACCATGTGTACCATCAGCAATCCGCCGAGGCCGCGCCGGCGAAATGCCGGGTGGATGGCGATCGTGCTGATGTGCGCTTCGTCGCCCATCACCCAGAACCCGCCGTACCCGGCCAATTGCGTCTCGGTCGCGCGGGCGAGGGAGCGGCGAAGGCGTTCCCACCAGCGTTCAGCGGCAAGCAGACTGCCGGGCCCGGACGCGCGCACCACGTAGTAGTGGGCCAGGCGGTTCTGCTTCAGCTCGTATACGTAGGCGCTGGCCGGCCAGGGTACGGGGAACGCGTCTCGCTCGATGGCCATAATCGTGGGGACATCGGCGAGCGACATCGGTTTGATCGTGTACGACAGTTGAGGGGACATGCTCCTGACCTGTGGCCGGTGGCTCTCACATCACGTTTCGCTGACCTGCAGGTAGATGGGCGATAGAGCCGCCACCGGCGCGATCTCCCCATCCTGCCAGCGATCCCAGGCCAGTTCGGCCAGGTAGCCGGCCCGTCGCAGGGAGGCTGCCGGCCGCGCGATGACGGCCATTTGCCTGGCATTCTTCTCCAGCGCAGCAATCGTCATGCGGTCCAGCTCGCCACAGAGCAGCATCCGTTCGGTCATCTGCTCGCCCAGTCGCTCGGGCCGCGTGAGTTGGAAATCGCCAGCCTGCTGCCAGCGGCCCGAGACCTGATGGAAGGTGGCGAAACACAGCCGGCCTCGCCCAGCCTGAATGACCGGCCTGACCGGCAACGTCTGGTCGGCGTGGGCGTAGGCCAGGATGTGCAGCGTAGGAATAGGGATGACCGGGACGCCCAAAGCGGTCGCCAGCCCCTTAGCCACGCTCATGCCGATGCGCAGGCCGGTGAACGATCCGGGCCCCTGGGCGACAGCCAACGCCCGGATGTCCTGTCGATCGACCCGGGCCTGCGCCAACAGATCGACCAGGTTGGGCATCAGCTCGACGGTGTGCCGTCGTTCCGCCTGCCAGGACCGCTCCGCCAACACCCGGCGCCCGTCGTAGAGCGCCAGGCTGGCGGTCCTTGTCGCCGTGTCGATTGCTAGCACCATGCCTGTGTCGATCTGCTCACCCTCCTTCGAGCGCCATCCGCTCAAGACCGGCCAACAAGGCCCTGGGTCGCAGACCTTGCGCCTGGATAGCGATTCCTCGCTTGCTATCGGAGCGATGACGCAACGTGATCCACAGCCGCTCGGAGGGCATCAGCCGGGCAGCGCGATCTGCCCACTCCACAACGGAGAGGCCATCGCCCTCCAGGTATTCCACCAGCCCCAGGTCCCACACCTCCCGATCGGTTTCCAGGCGGTACAGATCGATGTGAAATAACGGAAGGCGACCGCCCCGGTATTCGTTGATCAAGGTGAAGCTGGGGCTGGAAACCGGCTCCCGTATCCCCAGCCCCCGACCAATCCCCTGGGCCAGGACGGTCTTGCCGGAGCCAAGTGGGCCTTCCAGGCACAGCACGTCGCCGGGCTGCGCCAACTGGCCCAGACGCTCACCGATCTGGCGGGTGTGCGCTGTGCTGTGGCTGAGGAACTCGATCGTCGGGACTGGCATCCTGGGCGACATCGCTATGCGATCCTCCGCTGCCAATTATACCCCGTTCGGATTCAACCGCAACTTGAGCACGCCTTCAGCGCCGCCTCAACCGGCGTGGAGTCGTACATCTTTTCCGCAGGGATCGTGTTTTCGATGAACCCGCGTTGCACGGCCCAGTCCTGGAACGCCATCGTGCCGGACATGTCCAGGTGCGCATCGGGAAAGATGGCCGGCCAGCATACTCGCTGCAAAACCTCCGCCTCCTGACCGGTGTACTCGGCGAGGATCTCGACGTTGCGTCCCGATGCCGCCCCTTCGTTGTAGCGGTTCACGCCTTGCAGGTAGGCCACCAGGAATCGCTCACCCACGTCCGGGTTTTTTTCCAGCAGGTTCGGCCCAAACAGGATGAAGGCGTATTGGAGTCCGGGTTCCACGTCCTCCAGCGCAAAAAGGCGTTGGGCCAGTTTGGCCGCCTCCATGCGGGTGGGAATCGGCTCGTTGTCAATCGAGGCGTCGATCGAGCCCTGCTTGTAGGCCGCGAACTTGGCCGGGATGGGGATCTTGACGATCTCGACATCGTCCAAGCTCAGGTCGGCCGTGCCCAACGCGCGGTCCAGCAGATAGCCAAAGAGGTTCGGCACGCTGGAGATGGCCACCGGCCGGCCCTGGAGATCCGCCACGGTGGTCAGATCGCCCGACTCGTACGCGGCACGGCGAGCCAGAACCGATATGCTGGAGCATTCGCCCTTTTCGAGATGGCCTTTCCCGGCTACCGCCTTGATCGGAGCGCCACCTGCTATCGCATTCAAGAACCCGACGCCGACGGCGCCGGCCCCCACATCGATGTCACCGCTGGCGAGCAGAGGGATGTGCTCCTCAGTGGTCGTGGTTTTGACCCACTCCACCTCGATGTTCTGCTGCGCGAAGAAGCCTTCTTCCTCGGCGATGAAGAGAGGTCCCCACGTCAGATACGGCAGCAAAGAGACCTTGACGTGGGCCGGTGGCACCGGTGTGGGTGTGGTCGGCGCGGGGCTCGTCGTGCAGGCGGCTACCAGGAAGAGCAGTACGAGAAGAACAACAACACGTTTCATGATCAGACCTCCTTCTTTGATGAATGGTTACTACTCAGCCAAGCAGCGAGAATGGCCTCAGCAGCGGTCGGCAGCCCCCCCAGCCCCCCAATCCTGGGGGGAGCAGAGCGATTTCCCCCCAGAGTTGGGGGGTTAGGGGGGCCTGCCTGAGCAGTAACGATTAATGTATGGTTGTCACTCAAGGATGTGCAGGGGCAGGACTTTTCCCGTAGCCGTGACCGACGGCTCGGCACGCTCCACGCTCAGGGTGCCCGCCTGCGCCCACACGGCGCGGGCCAGGTCGTCACCGTCGCTTCCGCGAGCAAGCCCGGCCATTAGCGTCCGGATGACTGCCTGGCCATCCACGGGGCCGAGGGCCGGGCGGATTCGCACGGCGAGCTGTGTCGCACCGTTGACTGTGGACTGGACGAACTGGTAATCGGTGGAGGTGCCGCCGAATTGCGGAAGGATCGACTCCTCCAGGATGCGAATCAGATCGGTGCCCAGTAACGTCATCCCCTCGCCGGTGAGCTTCTCGAAACTGCGAATCCCGCGCAGGTGGTGGACGAGGCCCAGCGCCCCCAGCGTGCAGTCACACGGCCGCGTCTCCAGGCACGCCGTATCGCCCAGCTCCACATTGAGCAGAATCTTGGGCGCGGAGGGCAACAGAGAGGTGAAGAGCAGGGAGTCGATCTCCACCGCGGTGCCGGGGATTGTGCGACAGCGCGGAATCACGGCCAGGGCGTCGTGGAACAGGTGCAGATCGTCGTGGGCATCCGTGGTGGCGCAAGCTGCCCCGATGATGCTGGTTTCTGCGGAGTAGTACACGTGAATGGTGCGGACGCCCACAGCCTTCATCTCGGCAACCCGGGCCTCGGTCAGTGGCTCACCACCAACCAGGATGCGCACGCCGGTCAAATCCAGGCCCGCTTCCTTCGCCGCGTGGCAGACGCGCGCCCCCGAGCTGGCGAAGGTCGTCAGCCGGGCACCGCCGTGTGTGCGCACCGCCTCCGCGAGCGCGACCGCCACCGGCAGGGGGTCGGTCAGCGGCACGTACTCCGGCCTGGGCAGCGGCACGCCGAAAAGCCGGCTCAGACCCAGGATGTACGCCATCCCCATTCGATTGACCAGGGACGCCCGCACGTCATCGGGCCACACCTGCGTGAACCAGCGCGCGGCATACATCCCGGCCTTGGCGTTCTTCAACATGGATCGCAAGCCGGCCACACCCGGCAGGATCGGAAACCAGATGAAGAATGGGAGATCCCACGCGCCGTGCGCATCCATGGCCAGGGCATTTGCCGGCGCCCGGTCCGCGACGAACTCCAGGTCGATCATCGTTCGCGTGCCGGCGCCGCGTGACCCCCCTGTCGCTCCGGTGAAGTACTGAGACAGGTACGGATTGTCAAAGTCGCTGGCCTGCGTTGCAATAGTCTCGCCGTGGCGTTGCACCGGTATACGACACTTGAACTCGTCGATGGTCAGGTAGACGCCGGCATCGCGCAGCTTGGCCAACGCACCTTCCAGGCCGTCGGCTTTCACCATTCGCCGCAGGCCGCCGAGGGAGATACCGGCCAGTCTGAGGAGGCGGTGGTAGGGGTGCTGATCGCGTCCGTAGATCGCTTTCTCCATTACGCTGAGGAAATGGTCTTCGCGATGGGCGAGGAAGTAGCCCACCCGCCGCCGGGAATCGTCGAGCGACAACGGTGTACGCAAATAGCGACGCAGACCGAGACCGAACCGTGTGAATTTGCGCATCTCGAAGAGAGGATTCATGTACTGCCTCGCCGAAGAGAACGGGCAACCAGTTGCCCTAGTGTAATGCATATCTTGGGAGTTGTCAAACAAAGGCGAAAACACGGGTGGCCGTCGCCTTCTTGCCGACAGGGACAATGTGTGGTATGATTGTCGGGGTCGGGTGGGTCCCGGCTGCGGGAGTGCGCGGAAGGGGCAGCTTGCCGGACAGGATCTGCAGGATACGTGTCGGCACCAACCCACACCAAGTTGGCCATGCTATTCCTCAAAAAGACAATTCATCGAAATCGCCTTGACGGAACACGAGAACCAGGAACGTAGTGCTGCCATGCATGTGTTTCTACCGATCTCTGACATGAGCGTTAGCCTGCCACTGATGGTAGGTATTGGCGCTCTGGTGGGCTTTCTTTCTGGAATGTTCGGTGTGGGCGGGGGCTTTCTCATGACCCCCCTGTTGCTTATGGTGGGCATTCCGGCCACCGTGGCCGTCGGCAGTGACAGCGCCCAGATCGTCGCGGCCACGTCTTCCGGGGCTTATGCTCACAGTCGCAAGGGCAATGTCGATATGAAGCTGGGCCTGGTTGTGCTGGTCGGCGGCCTGTTCGGGAGTACCGGTGGCGTACAATTGGTGAAGCACTTTCAACGCCTGGGCAACTTCGATCTGGTCGTACAACTCACCTACGTGCTGATGCTGAGCATCATTGGGCTCTTGATGCTGCGCGAAGGGTTCCAGGCCACGCGCGAGCGTATCACCGAGGATATCAAACGGCAGACAGTCAAGGAGCTGCTCGATCGTGATGATTTTGCACCGGTACGAACGCAATTGACGGACATCGAACAGCACTTGAAGGAGCAAAGGCAGACTCCGGGCAACATCCTGCAAACGGTGGCCAGTAGATTGCCATTTCAGATACGCTTTGAGCGTGCCGGTATGACCACGTCGGTGATCTTCCCGCTAGGGTTGGGCATCTTCGTGGGTGTTCTGACCGCCATCATGGGCGTGGGTGGAGGATTCATTCTCGTGCCGGCGATGATCTATGTCCTTGGCGTGCGCACAATTGTTGCCGTCGGGACCAGCCTGTTCCAGGTGTTCTTCATTTCGATGAACACGACTTTCCAGCAGGCCTGGCAGAACCATGCCGTGGACCTGGTGTTGGTCTTCCTGCTCTTCACCGGCTCAACAGTTGGGGCTCAGGTGGGGAGCGATATTGGCAGTCGTGTGCAGGGCCCGTATCTCCGAATGATTCTGGCTATCATCATCCTTGCGGTCATGCTCAAGATTCTGATCGGCGATCTCCTGATAGCGCCAGAACACGTCATCTCTTTCGTAGGAGCGGCAGGGTGATGGGGCGGAGTCGGCTTGCCGTCGCTGTGCTTGCGTTGAGCTTGTCACTTTTGGCGGTTACACCCATCTTGGCACGAGCCCAGACCGGCGAGGGCGACAACTCGCTGCGCGTGCGCGTATTCCCCCATAAAGTCCAGATCAGCACGAACTACCACGGCGCCCACTTGTTTCTGTTCGGAGTCACGCCGACGGGAACGGACATCGTCCTCCGGGTGGAAGGCCCGTCGCCGGCGGTCAAACTGAGCCGACATGGCCATGTCATGGGGCTCCTTTGGATGCCGGTTGAACAGATTGAGATCGCCGGGTTGCCCAGCTTCTACGGAATCATCTCCTCACAGCCGTTGGAGGACATCCTAACTGTGGAGGACCAACGCCGTTTGTTGCTCGACCCGAAATGGAACGGCCTGCGCAAGCGAATATCTATGCGCAACGCGGAAACACAGGCAGATATCACGGGGGACCGCTTTGAGACCTACGTCGATGATGTTTTCGATCTTGGCCGCAGCATAGATCACTTTGTTTGGGATGACCGGGGAGTCATTGTAGCGGGTCCTGACTTTGAAGCAGTCCTGAACCTGCCTCCGGACGCGATGACCGGAGACTACACTGTGCACGTGTTTGCCATACACGACAAAAAGGTGGTGGCTTCAAGTTCCACCTTGCTCCAAGTGGAGAAGAGCGGGCTGGTAGAGACATTGGCTACACAGGCAGTTGATCGGCCCTCCTTGACGGGGCTGCTTGCGGTGCTGCTGCCGGCGATTGTCGGCCTTGGTGTTGCCAGGTTGTTTGGGATGCGAGGAGGACATTGATGGCCAATCGGATTCTGGTGGGCGTGGATGGCTCAGAGTCGGCAAGTGAAGCAGTGAATTACGCCTGCTGCCTGGCCCAGGGACTGGACATCGAAGTGGTTGCGCTGCGTATCGTGGACAAGCGCAAGTATCTCCCCGGTTTTTGGCACGGCATCGAAGCCACGATCGAAAAAGAACTGGAAGCACATGCCGTGCAAACCCTCCGCGTCGCGCGCAAGCAGGCACAGACACGCGGGGTGTCCATGGAGTTGGAGATACGCTACGGCGATTCGGCCGAAGAGATTTGCCGGTTCGTGACCGAGCATGAAGACATTGTGATGGTCGTATTGGGGATCAGTGGTCGAGGACATCAAGACAAGCAGTCGCCCGGCTACACCGCCGAACACGTAGCCTTTCAAGTGGGGAAGAAACTCCCCTGCCCCGTGCTCCTAACCCCCTACAGCGGCATGTCAGCAGAAGCCGGCAAGCGCTTCGAAAGTTGGTGCCCGAAAGAACCGTAAAGAGAGCGTCGTCTCAACTGCTGGTATCGTCCGCCTGGTCCAGCTTTCCGAGCAGATCCTCTCTCTTCTTCGTGGCCGCCTCTTTGCCCTCTTGAACCGCATCTCGAACGCGGTCTCCTTGCTCCTCCACGATCTCTCGCAACTGGGCCTGGGTCGCATCAATGGCGTCCTGAGCGGCCGCGATCCGGGCCTCGATCGCATCGAGACCGCGATCTCGCAACGCGTCGCCCCGCAGCCACGCCTGGTGAGCAAGACTGTCCATGGCCTCTGGGTAAGAGAGCCCACCTGCGCGATGCCGCCACCTGTCGCTTCGTTCAGCCAGCATCGCGCGAGTCTCCTCCCCTGGCCGGGGGGTGAGCAACATACCCAACGCCACTCCAACCAAACTGCCAACGACAAAACCGGCCAAGAAGTCGCTGCTTCCTCGATTGTCTGCCATCCGAAACAACCTCCTTTACTCGTCTTCCGCTTCCTCCTCCAGGCGGCGTGGTCTCCGTAGAGCAGACACGCCCTCACGAAAGGCCGCCGCGACACTGGTCAGATTGACAATCGGCGTGACCACCGTGTCGCTGACGAAACTGGTCGTGCCCTTGACCGTCTTCACGGTCTCCCTGGTTTCATCAAGAATCGGTTTCACCTCATCCTGTAGAACATGGATCAGATTCCGAATCTGCAAGATCAGTACAATGAGCAGGCCCCCTATGATCAACGACTCAAGGGCCAGGAGAATAATCGCGATGTCGCGAGCTGTCGCCGCACTCATGGAAGAACCCTCTCGTGACTGTTATGGAAAATCTGTGTCAAGTGTCAGGTCAGCACGTCAGCGTATTGCGTACGTGCGCATTGCGTGTCACACAGTGCGCAACACGCAACAAATGTCACGCTCGACGCGTTCTCATCCTTCGTGGTGCCCGCCGCGCGCTGCACTGCAACGAAGACGCTCACAACTTCAGCCAGTTCGCAATGTTCATGGCCACCCAGGCGCCAATCGTGCCTTCGACGATGTGTAGCGACCCAATTCTGTACAGCTCCACCGAATACGACATGCTGGCCAGTTGCCCTAACCCAAACCCAACGAGGGCGGCGATCCAGTAGAGCAACAACTCAGAGTTGTCGCGCCGAACAAGCATGTGGAACAGGCCAGCATACACACCGGTTACCACGCCGGCCAGGACGAGTGGTGGTGAGAGTGCAATCATGGCCGATCCCCTACCCCGCAGATCAGCCCGCCGCCCACGAGCACATCATCCTGGTAAAAGACTGCCCCTTGTCCAGGGGCAATAGCCCGCTGCGGCCTGTCGAAAACCAGACGCGCGCCGCCGTTTCGTCGAATCAAGGTGGCCGGCGCTCCCGGTGAGTTGTAGCGCACCTTGGCCGCAACCTGCACCGGGCCGGTCGGCAGGCAACCGGAAACGAAATGCACCGCCTCCAGATCCACTTCGCACTGTCCCAGCGCCTCCGCAGGACCAACAACCAGGGCATTGTCCCCGCTGCGCATCTCCAGAACGTAGAGTGGCTCTCCGGCGATCACGCCCAACCCACGCCGCTGCCCAACGGTGTACAGCGGAAGACCGCGATGCGTTCCCAGCCGGCGAGCGGACAGGTCCAGGATCGGTCCCGGCGTCAGGGCCTCCGGCACTCGCCGGCGCAACAGATGGCGATAGCTCCCACCTGCCACAAAGCACAGGTCCTGGCTATCGGCCTTTTCCGACACCGGCAGGCCCCAGTCACGCGCCATCTTGCGGACATTCGGCTTGGTCTTATCCCCCACCGGGAAGAGAACGTGGGAGAGATCGTCCTGGCCAAGCGTGTAAAGCACATAGGACTGGTCTTTTTCGGAATCGATTCCGGTCAAGAGCTGGAAGGTGTCTCCGGTCTTGCGGACACGAGCGTAATGACCTGTCGCCACGAACCGGGCCCCCAAGGCCGCGGCGTAACGCCAGAGGTAGCCAAAACGGATGTGCCGGTTGCAGGCCAGGCAGGGGTTAGGGGTGCGTCCGGCAGCATAGGCCGCGACGAATGGGTCCACCACACGGAGTCGGAACGGGCGCTCGGCGTTCACCAGGTAGAAGGGAATCCCCAGTTGCGCGCACACCTTCCGGGCGTCCTCCACAGACTCCGGCATGCAGCACCGATTGTGCGCGAAGCCGGCCCGCCCGTTTTCCGGCGAGCAGGCATCGTCCGGCGGCGCTTCGTCGGCCCACAAGCGCAGCATCACGCCGGCGACGTCGTACCCTTGCTCCACTAGCAGGGCCGCCGCCACGGAGCTGTCCACTCCCCCGCTCATGGCGACCACCACGCGGGAGCGCGCGCGCTGCGCGTCGGGATCGCCCTCCGCTGCGGACGGCAGCCCGCGGACGCCGGACAATGCGTGGTCATTCATGATCTGGTGTCCGCTGTCCGTGGTACCGCGCCCTTTCTCCCCTACTACCACTTTATTACTTCCATCTTGTCCCATTCCCCAACGGCGGCGTACACGATGCCCTGGCTGAACCCCTGACCTCGATACTGCCGGCCGCGGTGCTCGAAGTCGAACTCCGGAGTCTCTGGGTTCCCCAAGCCATTCTCCCGGGCAAACTTGGGGAACGCGGCGTCGGGATTGTAGGGGATGCCTCCTGCAATCCAAGCGGCGTTGCGGACAACAGAGTCGGGCGGCGGCGTGGCCAGATTATATGCCCGCACCAGAAGATCGGGCACCGGGAACCCCAACGGGTCGGTCTTGCGGTCAGGAGCAATCTCCGCATGTGTGACCACGTTCTCCGCCGGAATCTTGTACTTGTCGGCCAGGTATCGTACCAGGGCAACAGTGCCATCCATCTGCTCCGGAGGATACGGATCTTCACCGTCGTTCATGTTTACCAGTTCGATGCCGATGGAGAAGTCGTTGACATCTTCGCGACCATCTGCCATGTGACTGACCCCAGCGTGCCAGGCGCGCTCTGCCTCTCGAACCGCTTGGAAGATCGCTCCGTCTTTGCCAACGACATAGTGTGCGGATACACCCGACTGCGAGTTGGCAAACCACGCGAGCGTAGGCTCCAGCACTCCGCCGGTGGCATGAAGGACAATGGTGTCAATCTCCGTGCCATCTGGCCGTTCGTTGAAGTTCGGTGACGGCTTCCATGTGGCGTCAGGATAATCTGTGTTCACGGTTGCACTCTCCTCCTTTGCCTAATGGAACTCCAAGAGAATAGTTCTCCCAAACAGATTCTCGATGC
>CAZDTE010000065.1:0-17692 GCA_964508275.1 uncultured Ardenticatenales bacterium | reverse complement strand
ACTTTTGACAAACGCACGAAACACACTAAATGTAGTGGTAAAAAGAGGCGTAAACTTACTACATATAGTAGGTAAGCACGATTTGTCAAAAGTCCAATTGAAAAAGTCAAGCTATTTTTCCATCCAGTAGTCGATCATTTCTGCAAGCTTGTCCGTCGTGTAATCGCCCCGCACCCGAACGCGGGGCAGGCGCAAGAGATGATCTGCATCTTGTTCCGTGCCCTGTTCCGTGCCCACAGCCACCAGGTAGCCCGCCGCCTCGAGCACCTGCTCCACGCTGGTGTCGGACTGCCCAGACGGGTACGAAAAGGCATAGACCGGCTGCCCGGTGCGCGCCTCAACAGACTGTTTGGAACCAAGGATTTGCCAGATGAGAAAGTCGTGGCCCCGGCGCCGCAAGTCCGGGTGGTCCTTGCTGTGGGAACCGATTTCCATCCCGGCCTCGCTCATCGCGCCGATCTGCTGCCAGGTGAGGTAGCCGGCTCGCTGCTCGTCGGCGAAGGCGGTGAGCACGAAGAAGGTGGCTGTGAAGCCGTATTGGCGAAGCAGCGGAAACGCGTTGGCATAGTTGTCCACGTACCCGTCGTCAAATGTGAGGACCAGCGGCTTCGGCGGCAACGGCCAGCCCCTGTTCAACGCGTACAGCAGGTCCCGCAGCGACACTGTGCGGTAGCCTCGCTCGCGGAAGAAGCGTAGTTGCGCCTCGAACTGTTCCGGCGTGACGGACAGATCGCGACGGTAGATGTCGGCGGCAGGTGGCGGCGAGGAAATGTAATGGTACATCAGAATCGGAATGCGCAGGGAACGTCGCACGCCATCTGACGTGGGCAGAGGAGTGGCCGTAGGGCTGGCGGTAGGCGAGGGAGTCGCCGTCGCCGTTCTGGTGGGCGATGGTGTTGGCGTCGGGGTCGCCGTTGCGGTAGGCGTGGCCGTGCCGGCGATAAACCAGTAATCTGCCGGGGCTGTGGTGGGAACCGCTCCACGCCCCGATTGTGTTTCGTGGCGGTCGCTCAACGAGGCCGAGCCGGTGGACAGGCTCGCAGAATCCACAACGGACGGCGTGGCTAGGTGGGCAGATCGGTCCATAGTGAAATCGTTGCTTTGCCGGGCCTCTGCAACTTGTGCAACCCTGTTTGTGTGGTGACGATTGCTGGTCGCCGCAAGGGCTAGCACAGCCGGTAAGATCAGGATGACCAGCACACGCACAGATGAGCCCGGTCGCCGTCCCGGCTGATTCACAGGTGGCAAGGTCGGCTTCATGGCCCAGCCTCACGATCAGCGCAAAACACGGACATCTCCCACTCGTCGCGTGATCTTTTGATCATCCAGGTGTTCCAGCAGGGCGATGCCGTATTTGCGGCTCGTTCCGAAGTGATCGCGGGCCTGGGCAGCGGAAACCTCCCCCTCGGTCTTGATCTGATTGATCACCCAATCTGCCATCTCTTGGAAGGCATCGTCAGACAGCAGCACGTCATCTCCCAGGCGAACAAGGCGGCCGGCGGCCAGCAGTGCGCCGAGCAGATCGGCCCCGATCGAGTCTTCGCACTCGGCAAATGAGGGAGGGGCGAAAGGGGACGCATCGAAGCGCTCCAGCAGTCGCCGGACCACGCGCTCTTGTTGCGGTGAGAACATGACTTTGTGATCTGCCACCGAGACAGTTTGCTCATCGGCGGTGACCACACCGTCTTGGGCCAGAATCTCGAGCAGCTCGTTGTACGGTTTGCCGGCCAGCCTAAGCCTGCTCTTCAGTTCTTCGCGCGATATGCCGAGCCGTAGCGGATACCGCCGGTGATAGGCGTGCAATTGAGCCAGGATCCGCTGCCGCCAGCGGTCCAGGCCCTTGCGGCTGATGAGGTAGCGCGTTTGCTCACCGCCCTCCGCGCTCAGGAAGCGCGCTCGCCTGTCCGCAAGCACGTGCCGGAGCGCCGCTCCGGCCACGTCCGGGGGCAGGGGAGTCCGCGCCAGCAGGTCTCCGGTCGTCACCGGTTCCCGCTCCTGGAGCGAGGAGAGGAGGATGTCTTCTGGCGAGCCATGCGATAGGATTTCCAGGCGAGCAAGCACCTCTGGCCGAAAGCGGCGCCACTTTCGACGCGGGTGGGGATCGAGCACTGTGCCGCCGCCAATGGTTAGGCCGGGCGACAGTCGGCGCAGGATGAAGCGATCGTCACGCAGCAACGCTGCCGGGTGGCTGAGTTGCAACTGTGCCCATCCTTCGTCACCGGGTGACACCTGCCGGGAAGCGAGTACTCGGGAGCGTGCCGGAATCTCGGCAGACCCGCTGAAGAAGGCAACGGTTTCGTTGTGGCGAAGGGGTTTGGGGGCGTCCGCGAGCATCCGCAGATGCACGTCAATCAGAAAACTGGGCCGCAGGAGACCGGGAAGCGCCAGAACATCGCCTCGTTGCAGTTGGTTCACCGAGACGCCGCCCAGGTTTACGGCGACGCGACTCCCAGGAACGGCGGTCTGGACCACCTCCTTGTGGGTCTGCAAGCCACGGATGCGACTGGGCAAGCCCTGCGGTTGGATCTCAACCTCGTCGCCGACATGAAGTTCCCCGTCGCTCAGCGTGCCCGTCAGTACGGTCCCAAATCCGGCGACGGTAAACACGCGATCAATCGGCAGGCGCGGGCGGCCCAGGTTCGCGCGGGCGGCTGTCTGGGCCAGGACATCGTCCAGCACCTGAACGAGATGCGAGAGCCCTTCGCCCGTCCTGGCGGAGACAGGCACGACGGGCGCGCCGGCCAAACACGTTTCGGCCAGCAACTCCGTCACCTCCGCCCCAACCAGGTCCAGCCACTCGTCTTCTTCCACCACATCAATCTTGGTGAGCGCCACCAAGCCGCTCTGGACCTGCAACAGGTCGAGGATGGCCAGGTGCTCTCGCGTTTGAGGCATCACGGACTCGTCGGCGGCCACGACGAGCAGGGCCAGGTCTATGCCCCCCACGCCGGCCAGCATGTTCTTGATGAAGTCCTCGTGGCCCGGCACGTCCACGATGCTCACTTTCTGCCCGCTGGGAAGGGTGAGCCAGGCGAATCCCAAGTCAATGGTCATTTCCCGTTCCTGCTCTTCCCGCAGGCGGTCGGGGTTGATGTCGGTGAGGGCATGGACCAGGGCAGATTTTCCGTGGTCCACGTGGCCGGCAGTGCCGATGACGCGCACAGGGTCAGCCCTTCAGGTGCTTGCGGGCTTGCTCGCCCATACGAGCCGCTCGACGGCGGCTGTCCTCCAGATCGGCGGAGGCCTCTGCTTCCTGCCCCCGCCACAGTTCAGAGACCGCCGCGCGGAAGGCCGCTTCTGCCTCGTTAAGTCGCCTGATCGTCTGCTGATCCGTGTTCACATCCTCAGTGCGCCACTCCTCGATCTGTTTCAACTTGTCGCCAACTTCTGCGTTCTGCACTGCCTGGCGGTTCCAGCGGCCTTCGGCGTCCAATCGCGCGCGGGTCCAGCGCTGCTCGTTCTCCGCCTGCCATTCATCGAGCAGCGTTTGCATCCGTTCTTCGGCCAGGCGCTGCTGCTCGGCCACCTGGTGCTGATCGCGCCGGATCGTCTCTTGGAATTGTGGGAATGACTCGAGCGCGTGCTGCATGTCGTCACTCTGGCGTTGGAATCGCTCCATCTGTGCAGCGTAGCGTTTGCGCTGCTCTTCGAAGTGGGCCATCGCCTGGATCCACTCCTGCATCCGCCGGTCGCGTTCGCCATCCTTAAGTTTGAGTCTTTCGGCCAGTTGCGCCTGTTCGCGGTGCAATTCCTCGCGCATTGCGTTGAGCGCCTCGATCGATTGTTCGTTGTTCCGGACGACTTCCTCCAGGATCTCCGTTTTCGTCCTTTGCGTTTCTGCGCGGCGGATCAGTTCCACGGATTCCTGTTGCAAGCGAGTCAGTTGTTTGTTATCTTGGTGGCGTTGGTTTTCCAGGAAGCCGAGCCGTTCCGGCCAGTGGTCCACTTCCCGCTTCATATCGCTGAACTGTGACTGCATCGCCAGGGCCACCTCGCCAAGTCGCCGGTCTTCGGCCTTCTGCAGGTTTAACTGCTCTTGAATGGGGGCCAGTTGCTCCAGTTGCTGACGAATCTCGTTGAGCGTCCGAGAGACGTTTTCTCTCTCCAGTTGACGGAGCTCGGCTTCTTCTTTTCGCTCTTTCTGATGCTGTCCATCGTGCTGCTGGCTTATGATCGCGATCTCGTTCTTCAGGCGCTGCAACGCCTGTTCGAGTTGGAGAGCCTTGGCAATGCGGGTCTGGTCTGTGACCAGGCGACCTTCCAGTTCCTGGATATGCTTGGCCTGCTCGTCGATCTCGACAGCCTGGCTTTCCACTTGATGTCGCAGTTCGGTGAGCAGCGCGCGATCGCGACGGTGCTCTTCATCGAGCCAGTTGAGCATCTGAGTTGCCTGGGTGATGTCCAATGCTTCCTCCTACATAACGGCCTTCAGCCATCAACAAACGCGATGTGTGCTGTGGGATGTGGGAATCGCGTATCCCGCATGTCAGTTGAGTTCTGTCACCTTGCCAGTCACCATGAAGACGGTGCTCTCACCGATGTTTGTCGTGCGGTCCGAAGCTCGCTCCAGATTGTGGGCGACCCACATGAGATGCGTAGCCCGAGTGATGGTGCGCGGATCGTCCATCATGAAGATGAGGAGTTCTCGATAGATCTGGTCGAACAGGCCATCAACCTCATCGTCCTCCCGGGCCAGTTCCTGGGCCCGTTGCGCATCGCGCTGGATCAGGCAATCCAGTTGATCGCGCAGCAACTGGCGACCTTTCTCAGCCATGCGGGGGATGTCGATAAGCGGTTTGAGGAGCGGCTGATCAGCCGTCATCAGGGTGATCTTGGCGATCCCGGCCGCGTAATCTCCCATCCGCTCCAGCTCTGTGGCGACCGTCGAGATGGCCGAGATGACGCGCAGATCACCGGCGAGCGGCTGCTGTGTCGCAATGAGCACAAGGCACTGCTCCTGGATGTCGTGCTGCAATTCGTTGATATGCGTATCATTGTCGATCACCCGCTGGGCAGCCGCCTTGTCCCGGTTAGCGAGTCCCTGCACGGAGAGATCAATTGCGTCATCCACCGCCTGGCCCATCGCAAGCAGGTCCTGCTGTAAGGCCTTTAGTCGTGTCTCGAACGATTCTCTAGTCATTTCCGCCCCCCCCATCGCGTTTATTGCTATTCACGGTTGGATTATCACCTCTGTGCCAATTTCGGCCCAGTCGAAGATCGTTTTGGCCGCGTCGTCGGCTAGGATGACACATCCGAACGAGACCCGCCGGCCGAGGTATCCCTCCCACAGCTTAGTGCCACTGTCCTGAACGGGTAGCCCGTGGATGCCGTTCTCAATGCCTCCGACCCAGTAGATGCCGAGCCAGTAGGGCATCCACAGGTGCCAGACGTTGGATCGCGCGTTGCGGATTCTGCTTTGCACGCGGTACGTCCCTGGTTTCGTGGGTCGCCCCGGCTCGCCGGTGGAAGTGACCCAGGAGTATACGAGCCGGTCGCCCTCATAGGCGTAAAAATGCTGCTCGGAGATGTCCACGACGATGCGCTTGACCGGCCTGGGCGTAGGTGTGGGGCGAGAGGCGATCTCCGCCATCTCCAGTGCTTTCTGGCGCGCGCCGGCGTCGTTGGAGCGGTAGCGGAGGGCGTTGGCATAGGCGGCCTGCGCACCGATCCAGTTTTCCGCCTGTTCCAGAGCGGCCGCACGGTCCATGAATGACTCAAAGAGCAGGTCGGGAACGTCGACGTAGTAGGGGTCCTGATCGAAAATCGGTAGGAGCCTGCTGATGGCTGTGTCCGGATCCCCTTGACGCAACGCATCTCGACCGGCCAGGTAGTCCGCGAGCACATGCAACTCGTGCGCCAACGCCTCATCATCAGGAGCTAGCTCGACGGCCCGCTGGAGCAGAGGAAAAGCCGCATCGGGCATGTGGCCTTGGAGGTCAAGGGTAGCGAGAGACACGTACGTTAAGATCAGGCGAGCCCGCAACGAGGCGTTTTCCGGCTCTTCGGTCAGCGCGTTTTCCCAGAGCTGCAATGCCTGCTCCGTATCATGGTCGTTCCAGGCCACTTCGGCGGCTGCCCGCAGGCGTTCTGCGGGCCGAGGCGTCGGCGTGGGAGTCAGCGTTGGTGTGGCAAACGCGGCGATCACGATCGGGGAGCCAGAGGATCGCCAGAGAAGGCTGGCCGTTCCCATGAAGACGATTACGAACAGCGCCACGCCCAGCCAGGGGCCCACGCGTCGGGGAATTGACGGGGGGAAGCGGCGCTCGCTGCTCGCCGGGTGCAGCGGCTTCCCTCGGGCCAGGTGCCGCAGGCCCACCTGGGCCGCACGATTGCCCGGTTGCAGGCGCAGCGCCTCCCGAAAGCAATCGGCGGCCAGGGCCGGTTCGCCCTCCAGCCAGCCACGCCAAAGCCAGGCTTCCACCAGGCGAGGGTTGAGTTCGAGCGCCCGCGCAAACTGCCTGCGTGCCTGCTCCGGTCGATTCTCAGCCGCTGCTTCCTGGCCTTGGCGTAAGGCTTTCCACGCCGATTGCGCTGCTTCTCGTTGTGCTTCCGGGATCATGATTTCGCCGCCATTGCTCAGTTGCCTTCTGCGAATTGACCGCTATTATAGCATCTTTTCGCTCAACCTGCAATGACTGGCGGAGGAAGGAAGCCGGGTAAGTACGCGTGTTCGCCCAAATCAAGAAGGAATCATCTTCAGAGCGGAGAACGCTGTCATGCAGCCAGGTCAAACGGCAGTATGTTGCCTGGTTTCAAGTAGATAATGCGCCGGCAGATCTCCCGATGGTAGTCGCTGCGCAGAGCTTCGATACTTCTCAAGCACACTCCATCACGGTTCGGGTTTGAGAAACCCGATCACGTATTCCTCATGCATTCTTTCTTCGATCTGTGACGTGAATCGCTCAATCCAGAGACAGCGTTCGTTTCAGCACGTCATAGTTGAGCAGGGCTTTGCCGGCGCCGATGGCTACACAGGCGATGGGGTTTTCCGCCACGTAGCACGGCACGCCGGTCTCTTGCGTTAGCAGGCGATCAACGCTGCGCAAGAGAGCGCCTCCCCCGGTCATCATCATCCCCCGATCGATGATGTCGGAAGAGAGTTCCGGCGGCGTCTGCTCCAGCACCGATTTGACCATGGAGACAATGACCGCCAGGGGTTCCGTCATCGCTTCGGTGACTTCCCCTGAGGTGATCTGGATCGTCTTGGGGAGTCCGGCCACCTGATCGCGGCCCTTGACTTCCATGCTCGTTTCCTCGTCCATGGGGAGAGCACTGCCGATCTTGATTTTGATCGCTTCGGCTGTCTGGTCGCCGATCATCAGGTTGTATTTGCGTTTGATGTAGGAAGCAATCGCTTCGTCCAGGCGATTCCCGCCGACGCGGACGGAACCGGAAGCGACGATGCCGTTCATGGTGATCACGGCGGCCTCACTCGTGCCTCCGCCGATGTCTACGACTACGTTGCCGACAGGGGTGTGTACAGGCATTCCGGCACCAATCGCGCCGGCCAGGGGCTCCGGTATCAGGTGGGCGTTGCGCGCGCCGGCCTGCACCGAGGCATCGTGCACGGCCCGGCTCTCCACACTGGTCACGCCGACAGGGACGCTAACCATCACATCGGGGCGGAACAGGCGAAAGCGCCCGCACAGTTTTGTGATGAAGTAGCGGAGCATCGCCTCGGTGACCACGTAGTCCGCGATCACGCCTTCTCTGAGCGGCCTACTGACTTCGATGGAGTCGGGTGTGCGACCCAACATACTGCGCGCCTCTTCGCCCACGGCCACGATCCGGTTATCGGCCAGTGCAATCGCCACTACCGAGGGTTCTTGCAACACGACCCCTTTGTCTGGCTCGAAGGCCAGAACGTTTACAGTGCCCAGGTCAATCCCGATCTGTTTTCCGAACATGCCATTCCTTCTCCCGATCAGATAGAGATAGCGATAGAGGAAGAGAAGGTGACATTCCTACCTCTATCGCTATCCGCATCGGTGAGCGTTACCACCGTGGTTGACGTCCTGACGTTGCAGGTCTTGGTGTGGTAACGTGCGGCGTGTTGCGTTGTGCGTGGTTCGTTGCCGCACAACACGCAACACGCAAAACGTTAGCGCTGGCCAAAGACGGTTGACAACTGATGGCTGATCGCCAACTCCTGCCTGCTATTCTTCTATCTGGCGGCCCGGCAAGGGGCTACCTCCCGGACCTCGACGGCGCCGGCGGTGCGCCAGTTTCAGACGCACCCGCGAGCGGCGTAAAGCGGATTCTAGAGCCGCACGACTGACGCCTTCTGGTGGGCCTTCCCGCAGCGATTTCTCGGCGCGCTCGCGCGCTGCTTCCGCACGCGCGATGTCGATCTCGGCCACATGCTCGGCCGATTCCGCCATCACGATGACGCGGTCGGGACGCACTTCGATGTAGCCGCCGCCTATGGCAAACGGTTCTACCTGATCGCCCCGCCTGATGCGCAGTTCCCCTTCCTTGAGTGCCGCGAGAACCGGCGCGTGGCGAGGCAAGATGCCCATTTCGCCTTCGGTTCCGGGGGCCGTGACCATGTCTATGTCGTCAGCCGAATAGACGACGCGTTCGATGGTCACGATGTCCAGGTTGAGTGTTGGCATTGCTATCTCCTAGCCACGCATTTCGGCGGCCACGCGCCTCACATCGTCAATTGTTCCCTGCATGTAGAACGCTTGCTCTGGGAGATCGTCGTGCTGACCTTCCATGATTTCCTTAAACCCGCGCACTGTTTCCGTGAGGGGCACGTACACACCGGCCCGGCCGGTGAATGCCTCGGCGACGCGCATCGGTTGGGACAGGAAGCGCTGAATCTTGCGAGCCCGGGCCACCGTCAGGCGGTCCTCTTCACTCAATTCCTCCACGCCCAGGATGGCGATCACGTCCGCCAGGTCCTTGAAGCGTTGCAGCGTCTGCTGTACTTCGCGTGCCACCTGGTAATGGTCCTCGCCCACGATCTGGGGATCTAGGGCACGGGAGGTAGAGGCGAGTGGGTCGACAGCCGGGTACAGGCCCTGTTCGGCGATGGACCGCTCCAGCGCGATGGTCGCATCGAGGTGCGCGAAGGTCGCCACCGGCGCCGGGTCCGAATAGTCGTCGGCGGGAACGTAGACGGCCTGCAGAGAGGTGATGGACCCTCGCTTCGTGGACGTAATCCGCTCCTGCAACTGTCCCATCTCGTTGCCCAGGGTGGGCTGGTAGCCCACCGCGCTGGGCATCCGGCCCAGCAGGGCCGACACCTCGGAACCGGACATTACAAAGCGGAAGATGTTGTCAATGAAGACCAGCACATCCATGCCCTGGTCGCGGAAGTATTCCGCGATCGTCAGCCCCGTCAGGCCCACACGCAGACGCACACCTGGTGGTTCGTTCATCTGGCCAAAGGCCAGCGCGACGTGGCTCAGCACCTCAGATTCGGTCAGTTCAGCCAAAAGGTCGTTACCCTCGCGGCTTCGCTCACCGACGCCACAGAAAACCGAGACGCCGTGGTGCTCCGTGGCGATCGTGCGGATCAGTTCCATGATGATGACGGTCTTGCCGACTCCCGCGCCGCCGAAGATGCCGGTCTTTCCCCCACGGGTGAACGGGGCGATCAAGTCGACGACTTTCATGCCGGTCTCGAAGATCTGGGCGCTGGTCTGCTGCTCTTCAAATGAAGGCGCCGGCCGGTGGATCGGATAGGTGACATCCGTATCTACTTCGCCAAGGCCATCGATGGGGCGGCCTAACACATTGAATAATCGCCCCAGGGCCGCCTTCCCTACCGGGACTGTGATCGGCGCGCCGGTATCCACCACTTCCACGCCACGAGGCAGGCCATCGGTGGTGTCCATGGCGACACAGCGAACCTGGTTGTTGCCCAGGTGTTGCTGCACCTCCACAACTAGAGACTCTTCCCCTTCGCGAGGGATGTCCAACGCGTTATAGACCTCCGGCAGTTCGTCCGAGGGAAACTCTGCGTCAACTACAGGCCCGATTACCCGGATGACCTTGCCTACTGTGCCTTTTGCCATCTACATCCTCCTCATAGTCAGTGGTCGGTGGTCAGATTCCTCTGCCTACCCTTGCTGTGCTTGACTCAGCGCTTCCGCGCCACCCGCGATGTCCAGAATCTCTCCGGTAATGATCTGTTGCCTGACCTTGTTGAAAGTTAGCGTCAGATCTGTCGTTAACTCCTTTGCGTTTTCCGTGGCGTTTCGCATCGCCACCATCCGGGCCGAGTGCTCACTGGCCCGCGATTCCAGGAAAGCTTGGTACACCTGCATTTCTGTAAAGCTGGGCAGCACCTCGTCGAGCACGGTCGTTGCGTCTGGCTCGATCTCGAAGGCCGCTCGGAGGCGGCGTTCTGGTGGCGCCGGTTCCAGTGGGAGTAGCTGCATGATCATTGGGCGTTGCACAAGGGTGTTCACAAAGTCGGTGTAACTCACGTAGACGCGATCGACCTTGTTGGCAAGAAAGTCGTCAATGACCACGCGGGCGATTGGACCGATCTCAAGAGCACGCGGAATGTCCGGGAGGTCGGTGAACTCGGCGACCACGTTCGCCCCGTAGCGGAGCATGAAATCTCTGCCCTTGCGGCCTACGGGAATGACTTGCACGGCGCCGGTTTGTTCCTGCATGTACTGGATGGTCTTCCGCATAATGGTGGAGATCAGTGCGCCACACAGCCCCCGGTCGGGCGTGATGAGGACGACGGCTATCCGGTCTCCCTCCCGCGGTTCCAGCAGTGGGTGCAGCGCTTTGCCGGCGCCCGGCTGGCTGGCCAGGTAGGAAAGGATCTCGCGTGCCTTCTCGGCGTAGGCGCGGGAGGCGAGGGTGCTCTGTTGCGCCCGACGCATTTTGGAAGCAGACACCGCCTCCATCGCGCGCGTCACCTGGCCGATGCTCTTGACGCTCCTGATGCGCCGTTTCAGTTCATGGATGGTTGCCAATGTGGGCCTCCCCACTCATTTCCAGTAGAATGTGGATCGCTTGCTGGGTGGGCTGAGGGCCACTCCCTGTTTGCCACCCTGTTCGTCGGTGCCTGCCAGTCGTTTGACTACGACCCACCAGACGTAATCTTCCTGATCAGAGGTGCCGCGGACTACTCGATCGGAGGGAATGAACCGGGTGTCTCGGACCCAGTCACTCCCAGCGTAGTACAGCTTGCCCTGCCACGTCCGTTCGATGGTCACCTCGTAGTATTCATCCGGCGGCAGTTCAGTGGCCACCGGCAGCCATTCGAGAATCGGTTTGTAGCTTCTGCCGAATGTTGCTCCGTCCTCCGGCCCAATGATCTGAGGCGCTTCATACTTGAACCCGACCGTCACCGCAGTCGGCGACACCGTCGCTGCCAGCGCGGTGGCTACCGGTGGCGTGACTGGCGACGGTGCCGATTCTCCTTCTGCCGGCTCTGGCGTCGCCGTCACCACCACGGTCACGAGCGCTGGCGTCTGCGTTGGAACCGGTGCCGGCGTTGTCGAGACCAGCACCGTAACGACCACAACACCTGGGCTAGGCAAGGGCTGTGGCGTTGCCCGGCCACAGCCCAGCGCGGTCAGCATGGCCACGAGCAACAGGCCTAACCCCAGGATGCGGCCGCATTGGCGGGCCCCGAAATCGCTTCTCACGTCAAGCCCCCGGGGTTTCGAGTTCGATCCGAGCCATCACGACACCGCGGAAGCCGAAGTTCGTGGGCCAATGGTGTCGCCGGCCGCAACCCGTAGGGGTTGGATCGCCTGCCCGACTGCCACACCGCACCGGTTCGTCAGGGAACGAATCATTCAAAGACTGACGGTGGACTTGAATTCGTCGAGTGCCGCCTGCAACTGTTGGGCCGTGTCGTCGTCCAGCACTCCCGTTTCCGCAACTCCCTGGCCGATCTCAGGGTGTGACGATTTGATGAAGCTGATAAACGCATCGTTCCAGGCCTGGATCTTGTCGATCGGCACATCGTCAAGGAAGCCGTTCGTGGCGGCGTAGATCATCGCCACCTGGTCCTCAAGTGGCAAGGGCGCGTATTGCGGCTGCTTTAGGATCTCCTGGAGACGCTGCCCCCGTTCGATTTGGGCACGCGTAGCATCGTCCAGGTCCGACCCAAACTGGGCAAAAGCAGCCAGTTCACGAAACTGGGCCAACTCAAGGCGCAGCTTGCCAGCCACTTTCTTCATGGCCTTGGTTTGCGCAGAACCACCGACGCGAGAAACCGACAGACCGGCGTTGATGGCCGGGCGGATGCCGGCGTAAAAGAGATCGCTCTCCAGGTAAACCTGTCCGTCGGTGATGGAAATAACATTCGTCGGTACGTAGGCCGACACGTCGCCGAGCAGTGTCTCGATGATCGGCAGCGCGGTCAGGCTACCACCGCCTCGGGCATCAGAAAGCTTGGCTGCTCGCTCCAGCAGGCGGGAGTGCAAATAGAACACGTCTCCCGGATACGCCTCACGGCCTGGTGGGCGGCGTAGGAGCAAGGATACCTGGCGATAGGCCCAAGCGTGCTTAGACAAGTCATCGTAGACGATGAGGGCTTCACGACCATCTTCCATGAAGTACTCACCCATGGCACAGCCGGCATATGGGGCAATGTATTGCAGCGCCGCCGACTCAGAGGCCGACGCGGTCACGATGATAGTGTGCTCCATCGCTCCGTGGCGCTCCAAGATGTTCATGACCTGCGCCACGGCCGACCGCTTCTGGCCAATGGCTACGTAGATACAGATCAGGTCTTTGCCCTTTTGATTGACGATGGTGTCGATAGTCAATGCGGTCTTGCCGGTCTGGCGATCCCCGATGATCAGTTCTCGCTGGCCACGGCCAATCGGGATCATCGAGTCGATCGCTTTGATGCCGGTCTGTACCGGTGTATCCACACTCTTGCGTTCGATCACCCCAGGGGCGATGTGTTCCACCGGCAAGTACTTATCGGTCTGGATGGGTCCTTTGCCATCAACGGGCTGGCCCATAGCGTTTACCACGCGGCCGATGAGGGCGTCGCCGACAGGAACGGAGACGATCCGCCCGGTGCTGCGCACGAGGTCACCTTCCACGATGTGCTCGTAGTCCCCCATGATAATGATGCCGACGTTGTCCGCCTCCAGGTTGAAGGCCAGTCCGTAGATGCCGCCAGGGAACTCGACCATCTCGCCGGCCAAAACGCCCGTCAGGCCCTCGGCGCGGGCAATGCCGTCTCCGACTTCCAGAATCGTGCCCACGTCTACCGCTTCGACGGGCGCTTCGAAACTCTCGATCTGTTGTTTGATATGAGCGGTGATGTCTTCCGAACGAATAGCCATACACATTCCTCCTACACAGCCGTCACACGCCTGCGTGTCACACACACCGAGTGTGACGTGTTGAGCCTGCACAACCTCAACTGCGGCGGTTCAACGGCAAAACGATTTGTGAATGGTCAACAGGTAATTGTCAACCAGGATTCATTCACAGTTCAGCCGGATGCGGCCCCTTCGGGATGAAGCTCTTTGGATGAAGCCTTCCATGGAAAAGGGGGCCTTCCACGGAAAGGCGGCACCCGCATCACAATGCTCCATTCCCCCATAAATCAGGCGCTGATCTCTAGTTGCTCCTTGAGGGCCTCCAGTCGCTTGGCCACGGTGCCATCAATGACTCGGTCACCAACGCGCACACGAATGCCGCCCAAGATAGCCGTGTCCACCGCGTAGTCGAACCGGAGGTCGACCCCAAATTGCTCGCTGAGCTTGGCTTCCAGCGCTTGTTTTTCTTCGTTGGTCAGGGGTATGGCGCTGGTCACTTGCGCAGTCTGTCGTTGCAGTTTCCGTCCGCGCACCTGGTTGTCGAAGTCGCGAATTACCTCATCCAGCAGGTGCAGGTCATGTTTGCTCGCCAGCAGGTAAAGGAAATTGCGCGCCTTCTCCGAGAGTCCCTCCGGCAGCCGGTCGTCCAGCTTGGACTTGCGTTCCTCAAAGGGAGCGGCAGCGTCATCCAGCGCGGCGAGTAGCGCGTTGTCTTTGCCAATGTCCTTCCACGCCGTGTTCAGTTCTCGGAGCCATTCCTCAAAGGCCAGTTCAAAAAGGGCCTCCGAGTAGGTAGAAACCGCTCGTTTTGCACTCACTGTGGCTCTCCTGCTTCGGCGATGAACTCACCGACCAGGCGATTGTGGGTGGCCTCGTCAAGCGCCTCGCCGATGACTTTCTGCGAAATCAGAAGCGAGAGGTTGGCCACCTGCTGCTGCAACTCGGCCATCGCCTGTTTGCGGTCATATTCAATCTCTTCTCGGGCTTTCTCTACAATCTGTTGCGCTTCCTGGCGCGCCCGCTCCAGATTTTCTTGGCGCGCTTTGTCAGCCATTTCTTGGGCCCGGGCAATGATCTCTTGCCCTTCGCGCCGCGCCTTCTGCAGCTCCTGCTCATAGCGCTGTTCCGCGCTCCGTGCTTCCTGGCGCATCGAATCGGCCTGGGCCAGACTCTCACGAATCTTCTCTTGGCGCTGGCTCAGCGCATTGAGGATGGGCTTGTAGAGGATCAGCCATAGTGCGCCAAACAGTATCGCAAAATTCACGATCTGTGTGATAAGCATCTTGCCACTAAGGCCTAGTGCGTCCAAAGTGAATTCCTCCTTTCCAACCAGCGCGGGGAGCCGTCGTCGGACGAGCGACGTGCGGTTGTTACGTCCGCAAACATGACTGCCAGCAAGAGCGGCCCCGCGAGCTAGCCGGTGTGTTTCAAAACCGGTCGGTCGTCTGGGCTCCTAGACAACGAACAGCAGGATGAACGTGACGACCAGGGCGTAGATAGCCACCGCTTCGGCAAAGGCAATGCCGATGAACATGTTGACACGGATGGATCCTTCAACTTCCGGGTTCCGGCCGATAGCTTGCAGGGCGCCAAGCGCTACCAGTCCGATACCGATGCCGGGGCCAATAGCTCCGGCACCCATGGCGATCCCAGCTCCGATCAACTTGGCTGCTTCTGGGTTCATTGCGATTGTTCCTCCTCTTTGATATTCAGCTTATTGAACTTGACGATTGTGGTTTTCCAAATCCGCTCGAACGCGGAGTGTGGCCTTGGTTAAGTTTCGAGTCTCGAGTTTCGGGTTTCTAGTGTTCGGCTCGCACGTTTCACGCAGCACGCTCCCTACTCCCGACTCCCTTCGCCAATCAATGTTCCATGCTCGTTGTGGCCATGGTCATGAAGGCGAGCGTCAGGATGGCAAAGATAAACGCTTGAATGAAGCCGACGAACACTTCCAGGCCCAGGAAGGGCAATGGCAGCAAGGTGGCCAGGAACGATGGCATAATCAACAGCAGCACTTCGCCCGCGAAGATGTTGCCGAAGAGACGAAACGAGAACGAGATGATCTTCGCGAATTCACTGATTAGCTCCACGATACCCAAGAAGAAGTCCAGGAAGGCCATCGCAAAGGCCCCTCCTGCGTTCCCCTCTTCTTTGCCTTGCACTACCTTCAGGAAGCGCCCAAACCCTTTCACATTGATGAACTTGCCGATGTAGCCGAGTTTCTGGGCCCGCAACCCGACGACCTGGGTCACGGCAACCGAGACCAGGGCCAGGGCGATGGTTGTGTTCAGATCAGTGCTCGGCGAGCGGAACAGGGGGATGAACGACAGTCCGTGTTCCCCGTGATGCACATAGCCGAAGGAGGCGAAGAGGGGCGTCAACAAGTCCATCCAGTTGGAGATGATTAGGAACAGGAAGATGGTGGCGACCAACGGGAAGAAGGCGGGCGCGTATTTTTCGCCGGCCACGTCTTCCACCATGTTGTATGTGCTCTCGATCACCAACTCCATGAAGTTCTGGATTCCCTCCGGCACCAGCTTGATGCTCCTGGTCGCAACAAAGGCCACCGCGATGAGAATCAGCATGGTGACCCATGTGGAAAGCAAGCTATTGGTGATCGGGAGAATCCCGAGGAGTGTCCAACCGGGGAGTTTTTCTGCTCCTACTTCTATCGGAACTTGCGGGAAGGGGAAGAACCTAGCCAGTGCGATTGAGGCAACGACAATCACGAGGATGACGATGTTACGGGTGGTTTTGCTCACTACTGCTCCTCCTCGTCAGTTTCATGCGGCGCGTACTCCTCATAGCTTTGCAGAACCGCGCGATAGACAGCAACGACCGAAATCAGGGTGCCACTCAGGAGGCCGATCAGCGTGAGGATGGGCAGGGAGTGGAGCCGCTGATCCATCCACAGCCCGCAGGCCACGGGCAGCAAAGTGGAGGTGACCACAATCGCCCCCAGTCGAATGATGAGAGCAACCGGGCCGGCGAATTCACGCATCCTCCCCCCCTCCTTTGTGACGACCGCAACAGATTATACACAAAGTCGAGAAAAAACGCAAATCAGGGGGACGGGAAAACTTGGGTGAAAATACCTTCTTGCACCTGGAAGACAAAAACGTGGGGGGCTTCCAGATCGCCTTGGGCATTGTAGCGAATCTGCCCTACGAGGGACTTGATGTCCAGGGTGTGCAGGGCATTCTCCACTTCAGAAATGTCGAAGGAGCCGGCTTTCTCAATCGCTTTGGCCAGGACGTGCATAGCGCTGTAGCCGGCCGCACTGTAGGTGCCCGGGTCGCGCGCTTCTACTTGCTGGTACTCCTTCCACCAGGCCGCATCAGCAACCGCGCCGGTGTCCGGCGTGATCGCGCTGACGTAGGCCCCCTCCGCCGCCAGGCCCGACTCGTCGATGAAGGCGTACACGAAGCAGCCATCGCCGCACAGGAACGGAACGTCCACTCCGGCGGCATGCAATTCGGGGAGCAGCACGAACCCTTCTGTCTCGTAGCCGGCCAGGAACACAGCATCCGGAATCGCATCCTGGATCGCGGCCACCGCTTCCTGTTGCGTGGGCGCGCCTTCGTGGATCTCGATTTCGGCCACCGGCGGGTGCCCTAACTGGCGCAGTGAGTCGGTTACTTGCTTGCCCAGCCCCCGGCCATACTCGTTGTCGGCAAAAACGACGGCCACTCTCTCCGCTCCCAATTGCTCAACAAGAAAACGGGCATCGAAGGGGCCTTGGGCCGCGTCGGTGGCGTTGACACGAAAGAAGTTTGCGTACCCCTTCTGCGTGATGCTGACATCGCTGGCCGTAGGCGTGATGATGATGATCGGTAGGTCCTTATAGACCTCCATCGCGGCCAGGGTCTGACCACTGTTGTAGTGCCCGACAACGCCGATCACCTTGTCGCCCCGCGCTACGGCCGCCTCGATGCCCTGCGCCACCTGGACTGCCACGTCGCTATCGGCCTCATCGTCCACGGCCTCCACTCGTACCGTGTATCCCAGCAGGCCACCGCTCTTGTTCAACTGTTCGGCCATCAGGCGCACACCGCCCACGACCGTTTGCCCGCCCTCGGCCTGCCAGCCGGAAAGCGGCGCCGCCACGTAGACAATCACCTCGCCTTTCGGTTTGGATGGCCCGCAGGCCGTGACCAGGGCTGCCAGGGCCACGAGTATGATCAGTCGTCGAAGCATCGCGTTATTCTCCCGTCAAAACTTTCTCCTACCAACACAATTGGTTTCAGGGAACTCCAAATTCCCTGTTTGGGGATTCAGGCGCGCAAAAACCTCATCGCCCATATCCTCCGATTCCTGCGCTTTATACGGCGCAACTGTATCATCTCAATAATTCGGGGTGAGCAGAACGTCGCGCCCCCCTAACCTGAGGTTAGGGCCTAACCCCCCAACTTTGGGGGGCAACCCCCCCA
>CAZDTE010000064.1:0-17993 GCA_964508275.1 uncultured Ardenticatenales bacterium | reverse complement strand
TGTGGGCCGCATCGAGAATCTGTTTGGGAGAACTATTCTCTTGGAGTTCCCTTAGCCGTCAGCTGCTGGTTGCCGAGCTCTCGTCTTCCCCTCTACCCGCTCCCAGGACTGCCGCACCTGCTCCAGCAGCGCATCGTCTATCTCCTCTTCTGCGTAATGGGCCAGCACGTACGCTCCGGTCATTTTCCTAATATCGGATTCGTAACCGGGGAGGACACGGTTCAACGAGCGTTGATGCTCGTACGGGGTGACTTCAGGCGGGCGAGGCGCACCGCGCTCGCCGGCGGTACGCAAGAGGCGAGCGTAGAGCCACTTGACCTGCTCGGCCGGCGTTTGTGGTTGCCACCACCGCCTCATCGTGTTGGCGATGACGCCGCCCAGGGCATCAGCCACGCGCTGGACGCCGGTTCCCTCTCGCGACCGTCGCCTGGGGAGCGCTTCGCGCTGGCCGCCGGCTGTGTCATCTGGAGTGCGCCGCTGGTATTGGGTCAGGGCCTGGCTTAGCACCCACAGGATGGCGAGGGCCACGACCGCGATGGCCACCCATCGCAGGGCCTGGAAAAGGAACAGGAGCCACGCTGGCCACTGCACCACCGTCGGCGGTACCATCTCGCCCAAGGCCGGCGGCGACGTGGGAGAGGGCGGTTGGTACTGGGGATCTTGCTGCAGGAGGGCAATCAGCGCCTGGAACAGCGGCTCGAGCAAGCTGGCCAGGAAAAACAGGACAGTGTAGAGCGCCAGGGCAATCGGCCGCAAGACCGGCTCCATCCAAGCGAGTACGGTCCGCAGGGAGGCAAACGAGACGGCCCGTGCGGCCAAGATGCCGAGGGAAATCGTTGCGGCCGTGGCGCCGATCAACCAGCCGACCCATGATGGCCCGAGTGTCAAGGGGGTGCCGCCGGGGACCTGCAGCATCTCTTCTGCCCGTGCGAGCGCGAGCGCCAGCAAGCTGGCCGCGAAGAAGGCAATCAGATGCACGTGGGGGGAGCCGGCGGGCAAGGTGGTGCGCAGCAGCAACAGGACCAGCAGCACGATCACACTCAGCCGGAAACGGAAGGCCACATTGCGGAAAGTACGCGGGATGCGGGTGAGCGCGGAGCCTCGCCACCAGAGCGTCAGACCCAAGCCGAACGTAAACAGGCCCGGGCGGAACTCGCCAAACCCGGCGGCCCACAGGTCGCCCATGGAACGCCAGATGCCCGAGACCGGGTTGGCTGTTCCGTGTACGGTCAGCGCGGTGAAGAGCAGGCCGCACAGGATTCCCAGGCCCACGCTCCAGCGCGAGGCGACGTCCAGCGAGTCACTTCCACCAAGGTAGGCGTTCACAGCCAGGGAAACGAGAAGCATTGTGGCCAAGCCGACCAGCGAAGCGAGCGCATAGCCGGCCGAGCGATGCCACAACTGGAGCGCCAGATTCCACAAGGCGATCTCCATGCCGGCCAGCGCCAGGTAGTAGACGGTGCGACGAAGACCCCCAGGCATTAGACGACTCTTTTGTCCAGGTGGTAGATCAGCGGACCGTAATCGGTCCCGGGGTCTTGAAACGCCTTGTCCAGCGAGACCAGTACGACCGGCCGGCCGGCGCGGTGGAGCGTGTCGAGTGTGGCCAGCAGCCGGTCATCCACGACGGCGGTGACGACGACCAGCGTGGCACCCCACGGGAGGCGCGGGCTTTCCAGCTCCAGCAGGTCGGCCAGCGAAGAGGTGGGAAAACTGGTGACGGCAGCCAGCGCTTCCAGCAAGCGGCGCATCTGGCCCGGCGCGCGCCCTGGCAGCACACGGATCGGCTGGTCGGATCGGGGCAGACTGCCATTGGCGATCAGCCCGGTGGGCTGTGCTTGGGAGTAGGCGTGAAAGGCCAGCGAGGCGGCTACCCGGATAACCTTCTCCAGCAGGTCTGGGTCAACGCCGTGCCAGTGTTTGGCAAACGTGGACACGTTTAGAAAAACGACGACCTGCCGCGAGCGGGTTCGCTCGTAGACGCGAACCTGCATGCGTTGCTGCCGGGCGGTAGCTTTCCAGTGTACGCGCTTCAGCGGGTCGTCCGGGTGGTAGTCGCGCGCTCCGACCGCGCGCAGCGGATCCTCGAAGAGGAACGATTGCACCGTCTGATCGCCGAAAGGGTTCTTGTCCGGCAGGCCCAGCGCCGGCAGGGGGCGCACCTGGGGGTAGACCACCAGGCGGTCCGAATGCTCAAGCCGGATGTCCTGCCGGAAGAGGCCAAAGATGTCGCCGGTGCGCAGGCGAGCGGGACCGAAGAAGTAGAATCCGCGCTGGGGGCAGGTCAGTTGGTACGTCCAGCGGACCCGTTCCGAGCTGCCCAGGCTGGCGACGTGTACCAGAAAGCTGATGCCCGGGCTGGAGGATGCCGCCAGCGGCCGCTCTACCGGCGGCATCGATTCGGGAAAACGGTCGTCCACGCGCACCCAGGGAAGAGGAAGCCATTTGTCATTCTCCAACTCGACGTCGAATGACGCGGTCTCGCCGGCGAACACGTGGGTGTCGGCAAAGGTTCGCCGGTATTGCAGGCCGCCCAATGCTAGTCGATTCCACAGCCAGGCCAGGGGAGACATCATCAGCAAGAACGCCGCCAGGGCAAACAACGCTTCCTGTTGGAGTAACAGTCCCAGCAAGAACAGCAGGATGGCCAGGGAACCCCACATCTCGTTGAACACGCGGTTCTACAGTTCCTCGACCGGCACCGGCACCTCGGCAACGATCTGGCGGACGACGTCCGCTGCCGTGCGGCCTCGCAGCCGCACCTGTGGGTCCAGGTGGAGGCGATGGGTGAGCACGTGAGGGGCCAGGTGCTTCACATCGTCAGGCAGCACATAGTCGCGGCCGCGGACGGCGGCCAGGGCTTGTGCTGTACGGAAGAGAGCCAGAGTCGCTCGAGGACTGGCTCCCAGAGAAACGGCACTATGATCGCGCGTCCGGCGAATGACGTTCACGATGTAATCTCGCACCGAGTCCTCGATCCGAATCGCGCGCACGGCAGCTTGCACCGCCAGCACCTCGGCGGGCTGGACGACCGGCGCCAGGCTGACCAGGGGATCGTCAGTCTGGTAGCGCAAGAGGATTTCGTGCTCCTCCTTCTCCGAAGGATAGCCCAAGCCTATCCGCAGCAGGAAACGGTCGAGCTGGGCTTCGGGCAGGGGAAACGTGCCCTCCAGCTCGATGGGATTCTGGGTTGCCAGCACGCTGAAGGGGCGCGGTAGTTCGTGGGTCTCCCCTTCCAGCGTGACCTGGCGCTCCTGCATCGCTTCGAGTAGGGCGGACTGGGTGCGCGGCGTGGCGCGGTTGATCTCATCGGCCAGCAGGACCTGGGCAAAGACCGGCCCCGGCCGGAAATCGAAGCTCTGGTCGCGCTGGTTGTAAACGTACAGCCCGGTCACATCGGATGGGAGCAGGTCCGGTGTACACTGGATGCGCCGGAAGGTGCAGCCGAGGGAGCGGGCGACGGAGCGGGCGAGCGTGGTTTTGCCGATGCCCGGCACGTCTTCGATGAGCACGTGCCCTTCGCAGAGCAGGGCGACGAGGACCAGCTCGACAGCGTCGTCCTGGCCCACAATGACGCGGTCCACGTTCTCGCGGACGCGATTGGCGGTTTCCTGGACGGTCGTTGTCATCAGTGCGCTCCTTCTGGTGCGGCGGCCTCGAAACGGACGAGATCGTCGAGAGTCTGCTCCTCGTTTCCAGCGATCACTCCCGCTTCCACGTACGGCACCGCTGTGGCCGCCCGCCCAAAGCGCTGAATCATCGCGTAATCGGTGGGCACGATGGCGCCACGCGCCTTCATGGCGTGCAGTTCCTCGGCGCTGAACCAGGCGACCGGGCCTTCGGCCTGTTCGCGGGCTTCTCCGCTGGTGGCGGACACCTCGCAGACGAAGAGGAGGAAATGGGCGCCGTTGTCCGTCGTCTCCAGCGGGGCGATCCGCTCGTTGACGACGCTGCGCAGGCCGACGAACGTGGTGTCCAGGTCGGTTTCTTCTTTCACTTCCCGGACGATGGCCGCGCTCAATTCTTCGCCGAAATCCCAACCGCCGCCCACCAGTGCCCATTTGCCGATGTAGGGCTCCTTTTGACGCTGGATGAGGAGGTGCTGGGTGACGGCTTCGGCGGAGTCGCTGGTATCGGTACGTTGGATCAGCGCAACGACCGCCGGCCGGGGATTGTCCTGATTCCGCCAACGCCTGGCGACCGGTAGGTTGGGCAAGGATTCGAACATCGCGTTGTTTTCTCCTTCGCGTTTGCTGGCTTGAGGTATTTCCTGTAGGGCTTCACGCAATTATACTTCTGGATGTCCGATCTGGCAACTGGGCATTGGCGGCCCTGCCCTCTGCGGCCACGCCGATTGGTGCGGCGCAGAGGGCATGGCCGCCGCACGTCACCGCAGCATGGGAAGGAACACGAGAGACACCCACGGGGGCCAAGGCGGCGTCGGTGTGTTGGTGGCACGAACGGTCGGCGTTGGCGACGCGGTGGCGGTGGGGGTGGGCAGGGTTGTGCACGGTACTACCCCCGCCGGCGACGGCCCTCCCTCGAGGGCGGCAGCCAGCACGTCGAGTCGCGCGCCACCCTCGCGTCCGCGCACGAGCACGCGGTGCGACCCGGCGTCCCACTCGAAAACGACCGGAGCGTCGCCGCCGCGCGCCGAAACCGCACTCCAGTGCCAGCCATCCAGAGTCAGGTCCCACACGAAATCGGGCATACCGTCCACCGAGACGAAGAACGAATCGCTCAAAGCGTCGGGGGCCAGCACCCGGCCCCACACCAGGTACTGGCCGGGCTGCGGCACGGCAAACTCCAGCGTGACCGCCCCGCCCTGGCCGGATAGGTACGGCGTGGTTACGTAGGCGCAGGCCGAGGCCGCAGCGTCAGCGACCGTCGCCATCGGCGGGACCAGCGCGCCGCCTTCCGCCTCAGCCCACAGCCCCGGCGCGACCGTGGCACTCGGCGTCGGCGTGATGCTCGGCGTGGGCGAAGGTGTCGGCGAACCGGCAAATGGCGTGACGGTTGGCTTGGGCGCTGGAGGCGTAGGTGACGGCGTCGGGGATGGTCCGGTGGGCGATGCTGTCGGTGTGGGCGTTGCCGAGGGCGTTCCCTGCGTGGCGGACGGCGTAGGCGACGGCGAGACGGTTGCCGTCGCTGTGGAGCCTGCGGGCAATTCGTATACGACCGTCAGCCGCGGCCGGTGCGCAACGTCCTGCGCCTCGGATGAGGCAAAGTCGAATCGCGTCGCCCACTCACCAGACGGGCGCAAGAGCAAGCCGTGGTTGCTGGCCGGATCGGCGACCCAGCGCTGCACGAGCCAGTCTACGGCAAAATCGTACCGCTGCCCTTCGGCATTCACGAAGCGGCGCAAGGCCGGGGAAGTGGCGTCCCGGTCGGTTGCCGGGTCGGACGCACCGGGAAGTCCCCACGTGTTGGTCAGCGTAGCGGCGTACCACGTCGCTTCGGCTTCCTTCCAGGGGCGAAGCAGACCGTAGGCCCGTCCGCAGGTAGGCTGGGCGTTATTGTGCCAGGAGGAATACAGGCTAAGTGTCGCGCTGACGACCGTCGCCTGCGGCGGTATCGCTCCGAAATCGAATTGGATCAACGGGAACATGATGTCTCCGGAGCGCATGGCCAAGCCGGTGGCAGGAAAGATCGGATCGTCATGTGCGCTCGTAGAATCGTAGGCATCCAGGTACGTGTCGGTGGTGCCGGTGTAGCCGTCCACGCCCTGTTGCAACGTCAGGGTTAAACGCTTAGTTGGTAGAGCGACCGTCGGCGTGGGAGAAGGCGTACTCGGCGGCGGCTCCTGCATCGGCTGGGTGTCGGCGTCCGGCAGGCTGGTGAGGAGTGCGAAATCGTGGGCCAGAATGTAGCGGTACACCTCAATGCTGGGAGCCACCCACACTTCGTCCGTGCCACCCGCGCCGTAGCGTTCGTAAAGATAATCGCTGGCGATCTCCACCGGATCGCAGGCCGGGACCACGGCATGTCCATCCAACGTGAGCCAAAAGTGCTTGTCGGGCTCGGCAACCACCTTGTTGTGCATTTCGTCGAGCAATGGGTCCAGGTGTTGCAGCGCCCGGCGTCCGATGAGGAAGTTGTCCTTGCCGTGGATGAAGCCTTCGACTTGCCGCCAGGCTTGGGAACCGAGTCCTTCTGCCAGGTACAGACCCAGGGCATCAGAATTGGCCGCAACGATCGGGTTGTAGTCGGGGTCGTGGAAGGGCGCTGTGAATCCGTGGACGGCGTAACCGGGCACAGCATTTGAAATCACGTCGCTGGCGCGGGCGATGTCGCGCACAACCGTTTCTGTGTTGGGAAAATCGGAGACGTAGTAATGGCTGTAGGTGTGGTTGTTCAACGCCCAGCCGGCGTCCACCAGGGCCTGAAGTTCGGCCGGGCCCACGAAGCCGGGCGTGCCGGTGCGGCCGGCGAAGATGGCCGCGCTGGCGGGATAGCCGTAGCGGTCCAACAGCGGTTTGCCGGTTGTGAAAACGGAGAGGTAGCCGTCATCCAGAGTCAGGCTGAAGGCCCAGGCTTTGTCGTCCTTCAAGGCCGTGATGCTCGCCTGCCCAAAACCGATCGTGTCCGACTGGGCGCCGGTCACGCGGACGATGATGTCGGACGCCGCAGTCGTGAACTGGACCTCGCCACGCGTCGGGTCGTACTCAGATGGAACGTAGGCCCCATCGCCATTCACGAGCACCGCCGGCGCTGATGGGCCCACCACAACGCGCAGAGTCAATGGCGTATCTTGCGCCCATTCAGGAATGGCCTGGCGGTCGAGTTTGTAGTGTAGGTAGATGCCCTGTGTGCCTTGAGCGCTCAACGGGGCCAGCAGGCCCAGAACCAGCAGAGCGAAGAGCGCTGCGCCAAGCAGGCCCCTGGATCGCGGGCCGGAAACACGACTAGACAACATTCCACGCAAACCAGGCATTCAGCGGCTCAGGTAGAACGGCACTTCGGTGATGATACGGAACCGATCCTGCCAACCCTGCTTGCGATAGAGCAGGGCCAGCTTAAGTGTCCATGCCGTCTGGTTGTGCAGCAGGTTGTGCCATCTCCGGGCCGGCACGAATTCCGGCATGACGACCGTGACATAATCCCCTTCCTCCTGAATGTGTTCGTGGATGTAGTCCACGAGCGGATCGACAACTGACCGGTACGGCGAGGGGATGACGACCAACGTCACGGCCGGGTAATACTCCTGCCAGCGTACTTGGAGCTGTTGCACCGCTTCCGGGTCCAACTCCACCGTCACGGCGCGCAGGTCGCCGCCCAGCGTTTGTGCATACTGCATGGCCTTGTATACGCCTCGATGCAGCGACGCAACCGGTACGATGATCGTATGCTTGTGTACCGGCTTGGGGAGGAGGTTGTCCATGGAAAGCGACTTGGCAACCAACTCGTAGTGATCGCGAATCGAGTGGAAGAGTTTGATGATCACTGGGATGAGTATCAGGATAATCCAAGCGCCGTAAATGAACTTACTGGCAGCGATGACGACCATGACGACGCCGGTAGCCACCGCGCCCACGCCGTTGAAGAATGCCCGAACCTGCCAACCCGGAACGCGCAGCCGCCACCAACGTCGCACCATGCCGGTCTGGGATAGCGTGAACGAGATAAACACGCCCACCGCGTACAGCGGAATGAGCGCGTGTGTGCTCGCCCGGAATACTAAGATGAGAATTGAGGCCAGTGTACCCAGGACGATGATTCCGTTGTTGTACACGAGCCGGTCGCCGAGATTCATAAACTGGCGCGGCATGAACCGGTCGCTGGCAATCCACATAGAAAGCCGGGGGAAATCTGAGTAGCTCGTGTTGGCAGCCAGCAGCAGGATGAGGGCCGTGGCCGCTTGCAGGGCGAAATATGCCGGGCCTTCGCCAAAAACTGCGCGGCCCAGTTGCGAGACCACCGTCTCTCCCTCGTGCGGCAGCATCCCGAAATGGAGCGACAACCAGGTGATGCCAACAAACATGCTAACCAGGAGCGTGATCAAGATCAGCAACGTTTGGCCGGCATTCTTCGCTTCGGGCCGCTTGAATATGGGAACGCCGTCGGCGATCGCCTCCAAACCGGTTAAGGCCGTACAGCCGGAGGCAAAGGCTCGCAGCAGGAGGAAAGCCGTCAAACCCTGAACCGCCGCCACACCGGGAATCGCGCTCACCGCCGGCGCGGTTGTAGCAATGGGCGCACCCGCAAACGCGCGGTACAGACCGGTGAATATCAACAGGAACATGGTGACGATGAAAAAGTACGTCGGCAAGGCGAACATGCGCCCCGATTCGCGCACCCCGCGCAGGTTCACAATGGTGACCAAGACGACCGCCGCGATGGCCAACAGTATCCGCGCGGGGAACAGAGCAGGGAACGCCGATGTGATCGCCGCCACGCCCGCCGAGGTGCTCACGGCCACGGTCAAAACGTAGTCAATCAGCAGGGCCGCACCGGCAACCAGGCTCGGCAGAGTGCCCAGATTGTCTCTGGTGACCAGGTATGCGCCACCACCACCCGGATAGGCGTGCACCGTCTGATAGTAGGAGCTGGCGACGATGATGAGCAGCGCGGAGATGCCCAACGCAATCGGCCAACTGAGGTGTACGGCGGCAGTCCCGGCGAGAATGAGGACCAGCAGGATTTCCTCGGTCGCATAGGCGACCGACGAAAGCCCATCAGAGGCCAGGACAGCCAGCGCCTGGGCCTTGCCCAGACGCTCATGTTTCATCCGCTCGGTTGCCAGGGGTGAGCCCACGACCCAGCGTCGCACAGTCCCCAGCATGTCAGGCGGGCTTCCTTTCCGATTCTCCGGTCAACCTCTGGCCTCCATCGAGTAATAGTAACCAAAGAGGCGAGTCTTGTCAAGTTCGCTTCACTCCGCGCCCGGCAAGAAAGGGGACGCGCGCAATTCCAGAGGCAGACCGGCCACCATCAGGTACACATTGTCGGCAACGACGGCCAGTTCTTGATTCGCGCGGCCCAGCACATCCCGGTAACGCCGCCCTAACCGGTTGTCGGGCACCAGGCCAAGCCCAACCTCGTTGCTCACCACGATGAACGTCGCTGTGGAGTGCCGGCAAGCTTCCAGCACACTCGCAACCTCGCGCGAAGCTGCCTCGTCCCCCCCCGATGCCAGCATGGCATTGCTGATCAGCAGGGTGAGGCAATCGATCAGCACCACGCCCCGATCGGGGGCACGCGCCATGATGCTGTCACCGACCCGCTGCGCCACTTCCAGCGTGCGCCAAGTTACCGGTCGCTCCCGGCGGTGTTGCGAGATACGTTGGCGCATCTCGTCATCTCCTGCCTCGGCCGTAGCCACATACAGCACGTCGTCGCCGCCCAGGTGACGAGCCAGTCTCTGGGCAAAGGAGCTTTTCCCGCTCCGTGCTCCCCCCAGCACCAGGATTAGCTTCCCCACACGTTGGGCCGTGACCCTTTCATCCTCACCCTGTGGCATAGCCAATCAACTCCTCCCGGTTAACCCGGTCAGATGGTGCGTGTCGTTGAACAAAGTCAGAATGCCGCCCCCACCGTAGACATGGATTTCCGATAACGACGCATTGTCAAACCGGAACTGCCAACGCCCGCGCGGGTTCAGACCGAGAAGCGTACAAAGCAGTACCTGCAGGACGCCACCGTGGGCGACCAGCAGCACCGTCTCCTCCTGGTGATCGGCTTCGAGTCTGGCTGCGACCTCACCCACGCGGTCGCTGACCTCGGCGAGGGTTTCGCCACCGGGCGGCGCCGACTTCATCGGATCAGATCGCCAGGCCGCCATTTCCTGTGGATAGCGCTGCTCAATCTCGTCGTAGGACAGCCCCTCCCAGTCGCCGAAATGGATTTCCCGCAACGGCGCGGCCTGTATCACTTCCAGCCCGTGCGGCGCGGCGAGTTTGTGCGCTGTCTCCCACGCCCGCTGCAGGTCGCTCGCATAGGCGGCGTGGATTTCCTCACCGGCCAGCCGGTCTGCCAACGCCTCGGCCTGTCGAAGCCCCTGTTCGCTCAGCGGCACATTGGTATGCCCCTGGTACCGGCGTTGGGCGTTCCACGGTGTGACGCCATGTCGTACCAACAGCAGTCGAATCATGTTGTCCTCGTACATTTCAGAGCCTCAGGGTCGCTTGAGCAATCATCGTCAGCAACACCACCACCTCGGCCAATTCACACGTCGCGCCGTAGACGTCACCGGTCAGCCCGGGGATGCGCGCCAGCGCGAACCGGGCAATGGTCCACGCCAGCCCGGCCACCAGCCCGCCGGCGACCAGTCCCACCAGCCCGCCGGCCAGCCAGGCCGTGCCGAACGCAAAAGCCGTCGCCAGGGCGAACGCCCGCCAGCCGGCATGGTCATTCATCGCCCGGCCCAATCCTTCTGCGTGGGCGTAGGGGAAGGAGACGATCTCCAGCGCCATCGCCCACCGCCCAAGCGTCGGGGCCAACACGAGGGCGGCGACGGGGTTGGGGAGGGCAGCCAGGCTCACATACTTCAGCAGCAGCGTGACGACCCCGCCGGCCAGCGCGAACGCACCAACGCTTTCGTCGCGCAGGATGCGCAGCCGGTCATCCGGCGTCGCGCCGCCGAGCAGTCCGTCGCAGGTGTCCAGCAAGCCGTCCAAGTGCAGCGCGCCAGTGAACGCAACCCAGGCCGCGAGCACAAGCGCAGCAGCCACGGTCCAGGGAAAAATGAGGCTCAAGCCGGTGGCCGCGATGGCCAACGTCGCCCCAAGCAACGCGCCCACCAGCGGAAAGTACCCGACCGCCGCTCCCAATTCGTCCGCCATGAACGGTCGCCGGACGATCGGTGGCACGACGGTCAGGAACTGCAACGCAGCCAGAAATCGGTGCGGAATGCCCGTCCACCGTCTCATTCTCGCTCCGAAACCGCCGCCTCGGCAAACGTCGCCATCTCGTCCAGAATCTTGCAGGAGGCCTCGGTGATCGAGATGCCCAGAGCAGCGCCGGTCCCCTCACCCAGCCGCAGGTCCAGATCAACCAGCGGCTGTAAGCCCAGCCAATTCAACATAATGTGATGCCCTTGCTCCTGGGAGCGGTGCGCGGCGATGAGGTATGGTCGGATCTGCGGGGCCAACGTGACGGCGATCAGCGCGGCGGCTGTGGAGATGAAACCGTCCACGACGACCGGCCGCTGATGCGCAGCGGCAGCGAGCATGGCGCCTGCCAGCCCACCGATCTCGAAGCCGCCCACCTTCGCCAGCACATCCAGTCCGTCGTGGGGATCCGGTTGGTTGACCGACAACGCGTTCTCCACCGCCTCGATCTTGCGAGCCAGGCCCGCTTCGTCCACACCGGTACCGCGTCCCACCACCGCCGAAGCCGGTTCCCCGGTCAGCGCACAGGCGATGGCAGCCGACGGCGTCGTGTTCCCGATGCCCATGTCCCCGACACCCAAGATGTCCAAGCCCCTCTCGAATTCGGCATCTACCACGGACGCCCCCGCTTCGAGCGCACGCACTGTCTGTTCACGAGTCATCGCCGGGCCGGCGGCCATGTTCTCCGTTCCGAGACCCACCTTCTTGTTCACCAAACTGGGATGTGGGTCCAATTCGGCGGCCACACCCATGTCCACTACGACGACCCGCGCGCCGACGTGCCGCGAGAGGACATTGATCGCTGCGCCGCCGGCGAGGAAATTGTACACCATTTGCGGCGTAACCTCCTGCGGGTAAGCGCTGACTCCTGCGGCGACCACGCCGTGGTCACCGGCCATCGTGACGATGACCTTGTGATCGAGGCGGGGGCGCGGGTTCCCTGTGATGCCGGCCACTTGAACCGAGAGGGCTTCCAGTCGTCCCAGGCTGCCTTGCGGCTTGGTCAGCGTGTCCTGCCGGGCGCGAGCCGCAGACATGGCATCCGCGTCGAGCGGTCTGATCTGTGAGATGAGGTTATCTAGCGACATTGTAATTCCTCCTAAACAGGAAACGTGAGAATGTTATTGCAAGGTCGAACGAGGCGATCTGGCTGAGTTAGGGAACTCCAAGAGAATAGCTCTCCCAAACAGATTCTCGATGCGGCCCGCAGCACTTCGAAAAAGCAATCTACAAGGGAGTTCCTTGGGCTTTTCCACCTCGGTTGAAGACATTTCGCGAATTCTAACAGGCTTCGTGATATCTTTCTGGCAGGTTTATTTCTCTGGAAAAGCCTTACCCGGTGCTCCTCAATAGTCGATCCCCGGCTGTGCGCCTATGCCCTGATCGTACGGGTGCTTGATCTTGCGCATCTCGGTAACCAGGTCAGCAAAGGCGATCAACTCGGCAGGGGCATCACGACCGGTGATGATCACGTGTACGGGCGGCGGCTTGTGCTCATCCAGCCAGGCTACAACGTGCTTCACGTCCAGCCAGCTGAACTGAAACGCGTACGTCATTTCATCCAGGATCACAAGCTCGAACGACCCGCCGGCGATCTTTTCCTGTGCCAACTGCCAGGCCGCGCGCACCCTGGCCGCCGTCTCGTCGAGGTCTTTCGACTCCCAGGTGAAGCCGCTACCCATGCTGTGCCACTCGACGCCCAGCTTTTCGGCGGCCTTCACCTCCCCCCACTGGCCGGCTTCGTGTTTGATGAACTGGATCATGCAAATGCGCCAGCCCCGACCCCACGCCCGGAGCAGAACGCCCAGTGCCGCCGTCGTCTTCCCCTTACCGTCGCCGGTGTTGACGATGACAAGGCCCTTCCGGTCATTCGGTTGTGAAGGCATCGCCCCAACTCCCTTCGCGCGCCGGAAAATGTGAGTCGCGCCACGCAGAGTACAATCACTCCGGGTTTACGTCAGTCGCCGGCTCACCCGCTCGCCGTTTGCCTGGTTACGCGTGACCACGCGTGACCACGGGCATCACCATCGGCGTATCGTAGAGCGGGTGTTGCGTGACGATGACGGGAATGTCATACGCCTGTTTCAGAATGGAGGGCACCAGCACCTGCGCCGGTTCGCCAACGGCGAGCAACCGCCCCGCGGCCAACATGGCGATGCGATCGGCGTAGAGGGCGGCCTGGTTGATGTCGTGCAAGGTTAGGATAACGGTCAGACTCTGCGTGTGAGCGAGCGAACGCGCCAGGTCCAGGATTTCTGTTTGGTATTTGATGTCGAGGCTGGCCGTGGGCTCATCCATGAGCAGCACCTGAGGTTCCTGAACCAGAGCACGGGCCAGGATCACCCGCCGTTGCTCCCCGCCGGAAATGTCCGTCACACGCCGGTCGCGCAGCGCTCGCAGACCGGTCTGGCCCATGACGCGCTCCACGACAGCGCGGTCAGCGGCTGAGAAGGGCAACAGCCAACCCCGGTGTGGTGCGCGACCGAGCGAGATTGCCTGCTCCACCGTCACGGGCAGCGAGATGCCGTCGGTCTGTGGAGCCAGCGCCAACCGGCGGGCGACCTCCCGTGGCGGCATGTCCCAGACATCGCGTCTACTCAGCAGGACGGTTCCGCCGCGTGGCCGCAGCAGGCGGGCCAGCGCGCGCAGGGCGGTCGTTTTGCCGGCGCCGTTGGGGCCGATGAGGGCCAGCACTTCGCCGGGGTGAACCGTCAACGCCACGTCCCACAGCACAGGTTGGCCGTTGTAGGCGCAGGTCAGGTTGCGGATCTCCACGGTGTTCACCATCATCCACCTCCCAACTGGTCTTGGCGGGTTTTCAGCAGGTAGAGGAAGAACGGTCCGCCGATCAGCGCGGTGACGATGCCCACCGGCAGCTCGACGGGCGACAGCGCCGTGCGGGCCACGTCGTCTGCCAGCAGCAGGAGCAGGGCGCCGAGCAGGGCACTGGCCGGGATGAGCCGACGATGCGCAGACCCAAAGAGCAGTCGAGCCGCGTGCGGCGCAATGAGGCCGACGAAGCCGATGATCCCTCCGGCGGCCACAGCAGCGGCCGTCGTCAGGCTGGCGGCAGCCACCACCAGGCCGCGCGCGCGCGTCAGCGGCAGCCCCAGGCTGCGGGCTGTATCCTCACCGAACGCCAGCGCGTCCAGGGGGCGCGACAGTAGCCACAGAGCCACCAGGCCCAGCAGCAGATAAGGAGCGCTGGCCCACAGATGTGGCCAACTTCGCCCGCTGAAGCCGCCCATGAGCCATACGAAAACCTCGATCAAATCCCGGTCATTGAGCAGCATGAGCAGCGAAACCAGCGCGGACAGCACGGTACTCAGCGCCGCGCCGGCGAGCAACAGAGACACTACCGGCGCCTGCCCGCCAACCTCGGCCACCAGGTACACCAGAGTCACGGCGGCCAAGGCCCCGACGAAGGCCGCCAGCGGCACCGGCCCGAAGCCGGCGCCGCTCAGGGTAAGGCCAGCGGTAATCGCCAGGGTCGCGCCCAGCGCCGCCCCGCCCGATGCGCCCACGATAAACGGGTCGGCCAACGGGTTCCGGAAGAGGCCCTGGAAGGCGGTACCGGCAGCGGCCAGGCCGGCGCCGACCAGCACCGCCGTCAACATCCGCGCCATGCGCAGGTCCCAAACAATGATCACGTCCGTGCGCGCCGCCGAGGCGTCGCCACGTCCGGCGAGCGCGGCAAACACCTTGCCTGGGGTCAACGGCACCGCTCCAATGCCTAAGCTGAACACGAAAGCGGCTCCCAAGGCAACCGACAGGAGCAACAGCAGCGCCGCATACCGTCGCGTGGTCATTCGTTCTGTGCCCAACGCGGTGGCCAGCAAGAACGATCAAGCCGGACGTGATCGGGGTGCATTAGTCGAACCGGTCCGGATACAGCGCTTGGGCGATGTCCTCAAGTCCGTCGGCCAGGCGCGGACCGGGACGTGATGAGACATCACCGTCAATCAGAAAGATGCGTCCGTCCTGAACGGCTCGAACGGCGCTCCAGCCCGGCCGCTCCTGGATCTTCTCCGCGGTCAGGGCTTCGGCGTGTGTGTCCGGCCCCAGGATCACGTCGGGATTGCGATTGATGACTTCCTCCGCGCTGATCTGCGGATACTGCTCGGTGACATCGGCGAAGATGCTGATCCCGCCGGCAAGGGCGATCATCTGCCCGGTGAACGTCGTGGGGCCGGCCGTCATCAGCGGCTCATCCCAAACCTCCCAGAAGACCTTCGGTCGCTGATCGTCCGGCACATCGGCGATCCTGTCCTGCACGGCGGCGACGCGGTCCTGCATTTCGGCAATCGCCTGCAGGGCTTCATCCTCGTGGCCGGTCAGTTGGCCGACGGACAGAATGTTCGCGTAGACCTCCTCAAAAGTCGTCGCGTCCAGGGCAAACACCGCTATCCCGGCCGCTTGCAGAGCATCAATCACTGGCTGTTGGAATTCCCCTGCCGAGAAGACCAGGCCGGGTTCGAGCGAGACGATTTTTTCCACACTGATCGTGTTCGGCATAAACCCGCCGATCTGCTCACGGGATGTGGCTTCCTCTGGGTAGTTGCAAAACTCCGTGACACCCACGACTTGGTCGCCAGCGCCCACGGCGAAGAGGATCTCTGTGTTCGAGGGAGCCAGGGAAACGATGCGCTGCGGCTGTGCCTGCAACGTAACCTCACGCACCAGTGCGTCACTGAGGGTCACCGGGAATGCGGTTTGCGCCGTGGTCGCCTCAGTGCCCTGAGCCGTTGCAGTAACCGGTGTCGCCGGGGAGGCAGCCGGTTCGGCGGTGTCCGTGGAGGACGCCTCCTCGGTTTCCGGCACCGGAGTGGTTGTGGTTTTGGACGTGCACGCTGCCAGCAGCAGCACAAACGCCGCTGAGATCAGCAGGGTCAGAAACAACGGTTTTCGGTTCACGATCTTTTCGCTCCTTTTCGATGAGTATCGAGACGGCAACACCCCGGGGAATCGCGTTACCGTTTCTGGCAACGCAGTAGGAGTGCGTTTGTCTCGCGATCAGCGAAGACAACTGGCCCGACCACACGAGCTAGGCCGGGCAAAACGAAACCCCCCGTCCTGGGGACAAGGGGGAGGTTATGATGTGTCGGTAGCCATGCTCCACCCCCCTTCCGCGAAGGTTGTGTGAGCGCGACCGCGGCGGACGATCTGGCTTGGGTCGGGGCCAGCGGTCAGATTGCTGATCACTGGCCTCGCTCCTTACAGTTGCGGGACAGCGCCGGACTCTCACCGGCTTCGTCTTTAAGCCCTGCCATCCGGGGCGTCGGGCACCTCGGTCGCACAAGTATTCGATTTTCTGGCACGAGTATAGCACAAGGACGAGGAAAGCGCAAACGGAGGGGAGGGCCTGGTAGGCCAGCCGGTCAGCTTCATTGCCTTGTTGGGCGGCCGTTCAGCCCTTCGCGGTGCGCAGCCCGCTGGATGGATAGGCATATCCGCAGGCATATCCGCAGGCATATCTGCTGGCATACCAGCAGGCATATCTGCTGGCATACCAGCAGGCATCACCTCCTCGAACAGAGGCCGAAGTCATGAGGCAGCGTCGAGAGCTGGAACGAAGTTGCCATTCAGTATACACCACATTTCCGGCTGTGTCAAACGGACATCCGGGCGCGGCGTGTCCGTAGTTCTGTCACACGAAGAGACAGAGACGCGAAGAACGCGCCGGTTGCTCTCTTTTCTCTCTGCTCTCCTCAACCGAGAAACGTGTTGATCACGTCGTGGATCTCGCAGGGGGGATCGGGGTACGGGCGAAACGTCATCTGCACCGCACGCTCCAGGTCGCGGTCGAGATGCGCGAGATCGCGGCACCACAGGAGATAGCCCTGTTCCTCAAAATAGCTGAGCAGATCGTCCTGGTGGCGGTCGTACCGCTCCGGATTGCTGACACCGATCAGCCGGCAACGCCGGCGGAGCGCTTCCACCAACGCGCCCAGGCCGCCGTGGCTGATCACAAGCGTGGCCTGTTCGAAGTACGGCTCCAGCGACGGAGCGAACCGGAAATACTCCGCCACGCATTGGGGTTGATAATGCCCTACACCGATCTGCATGACCACCGGCTGCATAAGCTCCGGCGCCAATTGATCGACCCGCTCGACCAGGGCGTCGAAGTCCGTCGTGCCGACCGTGACGAAGATCATCACTTCACCACAAGCGTCCGGCATATCGCGCCCGTGGGTAGCGGTACAGCAAACCAGGCCACTGCACGAAGAACAGATCGGCCAGCCGGTACATCACCTTGCCGGTCGCCGAAAGGGCACGCACGCGCGATCCGGTCTCGACGAAGATGATCTTTGCGCCGAGCAGTTTGCCCAGCGCCATCACCGGCACCGCCATCCATGGCCCGGTGCTGAGAATCGCCTGGGGGCGGACGCGCCAGAGAACGGTCAGCGCCTGGGCAGCGCAGAGGAGCGTCAGGACTGTGTCCCGCCACAGGTCGTGCCGCTTGCCGGGCCGGTAGCGAGGGCGGTTCACGCGGTAGACAGGGCCGGGACGCGTGATCTTGTCCGCGCTAACCCGGTCCTCTTTCACCAGGAGATAGTGGTAGGTGTGGTCGGGGCCCAGGAGATCCGCCAGTTTCACCATCTCCTTGGTGTGCCCGCCTTCACCCATCACCAGCAGCAAGCGCGCCATGTGCTCCCTTCTCGCGCAACACGTCGTGAAAGAGTGCCATAACCCCATCGGCGGTTCCGTCCAGAGACAACCGGGCGATCGCCTCACGCCCGTCCGTCCGGCGACCGAAGGCCAGGGCACGGGCGATCTTGACGGCCAGGTCGGTGGCAGTCTGCTCGGCCAGAAAGCACCCCTCCACGCCAGCGATCACCTCGGCAACATCGCCCACGTCCACCGAAACAATCGGCAGATTGCAGGCCATCGCTTCCTTGATGACGACCGGCGATCCCTCGGTATCGGACGCCAGAACGAACACATCGCACGCGTTCATGTACAGGGGCACGTGGTCGTGCGGCACACCGATCGCTTTGGCCAGTTTCACCTGTGGATCATCTTGCGCGACCAGGTTCACGGCCTCTTCGATGAGCGGGAGGCGCTTCTCCGGTCTGGGGTCACCGACAAAGACCGCCAGTTTGGCCTCGCCGGGCAGTCCCAACGTCGCCCGCGCTTGCTCCCGGGGCATCGGCTTGAACAGGT
>CAZDTE010000063.1:0-18417 GCA_964508275.1 uncultured Ardenticatenales bacterium | reverse complement strand
GGTTAGGGGGGCTTGGCGTCCTGCTCACCCCGAAATATTGAGAATTCCTCCGTGGCCTTGGCCCATTCTTTCTGCGAGAAACATGGAGGCTTGTTTCTTGGCAGATACATCTTCTCCGGCAAACGGTGTATCGCCGGCTCCGTCCGGAAATTGAATCTTGGCGGCATATTGTACCAAGCCTTGCACAGCTTGTCAAAGATGAGGGCCGCCAGGTTGTGTATACGACTCGGTAGAAAGTGGGTGAAGGTTGCCAGCGAGAGGGATACACTACCGACTGCCAGCGGGAGTTTGCATTCTCTGGGGAGTCGTGTATACTTAACCTTCATGCATGGCGTGAAGCCATTCGCTGAGGTGCTTCATGGAAGAACGCCCCAGAACAACATCGTGGGCACTGGCCATCATCCTGTTGGGCTATTTGCTGACAGCCGGCCTCTACGCCTGGAAGACGCCCCGCTGGCAGGCTCCGGATGAACCGGCCCACTACAACTACATCGTGGCCCTGGCCGAAACAGGAGAGTCGCCTGTGCTGCGGGCGGGTGACTATCCGGCAGACTACCTGGAGGAAATCAAGGCACGCAAGTTCCCTCCTTCGATGTCTGTGGCCCCGCTCCGCTATGAGTTCTACCAACCCCCGTTGTTCTACACGTTGGGTGCGCTGGTCTATCGGGCGACAGGACGCTGGGGGCCTGACATCCAGTTCCTGGCGTTGCGCCTGCTGTCGGTGCTGCTCGGATTGCTGTTGCTGACCGTGACCTACCAGATTGTCCGCACCCTGTTTCCGGGCGACTACGTTCTGGCGCTGGCGACAACAACCTTCGTGGGCACACTGCCCATGCACACAGCCATGATGGCGGCCATCAACCCCGACACGCTAGCCGAGTTGTGGATTGCCCTGACTCTGTGGTTGCTCTTGCGGCGGACCGACGAGAGAAAGCGTCTGCGTACCTGGCTCGCGGTGGGCCTGGTTCTGGGCCTTGGGTTGCTTACCAAGATCACCGTACTCGTCGCTGTGGCGGTCGTGCCCGTGGCCCTGTGGCTGCGTTCCCGCGAGAGATCAGCGCCGGCCCGCGTGGCAGGCGGCGGTGGCAGCGTATGGCGACGCGTGCTGGGCGGCCTGGTGGTGGTTTGGGGAGTGGCCGCCCTGATCGTGGCCCCCTGGCTTGTCCGCAATGCGCTGGTCTACGGGCAGAAGGACATCCTCGGCTGGAGCAGGCACAACGCGGTCGTTGTTGGCCAGCCGCGCACAGCCGACTGGTTGGCCCGCTTCGGGACCCAGGATACCCTACGCCGGTTTGCCGTGACGACATTTCACAGCTTCTGGGGCCAGTTCGGCTGGATGGGCGTGCCTATGAGCGCACGTGCCTACGACCTGCTGTTTGCACTCTCCATCCTGGCGATCGTCGGTTGCGGTTTATACCTGTTGGACATCGGGGAGATGCCACCAGTCAATCGCCCACCCCAACTGATGGCCGGCCTGGTCACCTTGGGATTGACCCTGCTGCTGACGATCTTCCTCTACCTGGCCTACAACCTGACCTACGTGCAGCATCAGGGCAGATACCTCTTCCCGGCACTGGTGCCTATCGGCGTCTTCTTCTCCCTGGGCTTACGGGAAATGATTGCCCCCAGGAGATGGTCGTTACTGGCTGGCCTCTGGGTGCTTGGCCTGTTCGCGCTGGACATCTACAGCCTGTTCGGTTTCATCCTGCCCCAGTTGCGTTGACAAAGCCCTTAAGCCGATTTGCGAATTGTGCTGAAAGCGAGTATAATTGGGTCGGAAACTGTGCTGTTAATGATGCGGGAAGCACACAGAGGGTCGAGCCGATCCCAAAGCGCACATGGATCCTCGGCCCTCTTCTGACGTTTGCAACCGTTTTGAGGAACGACAAGAATGCCAAAACGAACGTATCAGCCCAAAAAACGTCGGCGGCTTCGGGTACACGGGTTTCGTGCTCGGATGAAGACAACGGGTGGGCGAAGGGTCTTGAAAGCGCGTCGCCTAAAAGGTCGCGAGAAGTTGACCGTGACGATCTCCAAGCGATGGGTGTAGGCATATCCTCCGTCTTTTCTGAGGATGAAGCGTGCTCTGCGGCTACGCCACGATGACGATATTCGCCGGGTGCTTCGGCGCGGAAAATCGTGGTCCAACCGCTGGTTCGTGCTGTATGCCCTGCCCGGCGCTGGAGCGCACTCTCGCTGCGCCGTCATCGTAGGCAAACGCGTAGGAAAGGCCGTCGTTCGCAACCGCCTCAAGCGGCGGCTGCGGGAAATTGTCCGGCACCGAATTGATCGCATCGAAGGCTCGTGGGACATCGTGTTTATTGCCCGTAAAGGAGCGGCAGACGCCGACTTCTCCCAATCGGCAGCCGCCGTGGACCAGCTACTCGAACGATCCGCCCTCGGAGTGATCCCGGCGACGAAACAAAACGGGGGGTAACGACTCCGGGCCATAGGCTTCAGGATGATGAAACGTATAGCTTTGATGCTCATTCGCCTGTACCAGACAACCATATCGCGGGTCTTGCCGCCGACGTGTCGCTTTACGCCAAGTTGTTCTCAGTATGGCTATGAGGCCATCGAGAAGTACGGTTTTCTCCGCGGCGGCTGGATGGCGTTGAAACGCGTTTCGCGCTGTCACCCCTTCCACCCAGGAGGGTATGACCCGGTCAGGTGATGTCTGTACCAACGGGACAATGACAATGTCGCGCGTATTGGCGCGACAAAGAGAGGAAGCAATCTGGTGGGTGCACTCTGGAACGGTCTTATTCAATTCTTAATCGAATCCCTGACCTCGCTGCAGGGTATTGTGGGAAGCTATGGTCTGGCCATCATCGTGTTCACTGTGCTTGTTCGCGTGGCGACCTATCCGCTCAATCAGAAGCAGCTAGAGTCCTCTAAAGCCATGCAAGATCTGCAACCTAAACTCAAGGATCTGCAGAATAAGTACGCCAACGACAAGGAGAAGCTCACGCAGGAAACGATGCAGCTTTACCGAGATCATGGCGTGAACCCCATGGCCGGCTGTCTTCCGATGGTCATCCAAATGCCAATTTGGATCGGCCTGTACCGCGCCCTGCTCAACATGGCCAAAGACGGCCTGCTCCACGAAGGGTTCCTCTGGGTTCCCAGCCTGGCCGAGCCAAACGGCATGTCCTGGATCACCTCACGGGCCAGTTGGGTGTTCCCTGACACCGGCCTCTACCTGATCCTGCCGATCCTCACGCTCGTCACCCAGGTCATCGTACAAAGAATGACGACGCCAACCCCTGGAGGGGGGGGAGACGATGCACAGCAGGCCATGATGAACCAGATGATGAACTTCATGCCCCTGATGTTCGGTTTCTTCGCCCTACAGGTCCCGTCTGGATTGACCCTCTACTGGGCGACCTCCAACATCCTGCAAATCGTCCAACAGGGCGGAACCTCCGGCTGGGGAGACATGCTGCCCACAAGGCTGGCCCGCCCGGCGCTATCCAACCCCATACGGAAACCTGCCAAGATAGAAGCTCCACCGGAGCTAGAGCCGAAAGGAACTGACGATGCCCGCCGCAGAAAACGCAGAAAAAAGCGTAGAAATTAGCTCCAAATCCGTCGAGGAAGCCATCGAAAAAGGGATCGAGATTCTGGGCGTCTCTCGGAAAGCGGTAGAGATCACCGTCATCAAAGAGGCCAGCCGTGGCCTTCTCGGCCTGGTGGGAGTATCCGATGCGCTGGTCCGCGTGGAGGTGCGCCCCCCATCGGCTCCTACGGCGCGCCCTGTCGAAGACTCCGCACCCGCACTCGCGGATGCCGCACTCGCGGATGCCGCACTCGCGGATGCCGCAGGGGAGGTCGAAGAGATCGGAAAGGACGTGCTGACCAAGCTTCTGGAGTACATGGAGATTGACGCGCAGGTACAGACCGGAGAGTCCGCCGCGCTGTTCGACGACACCGGCCCGGTGATGTTGGACATCACGGGTAACGATTTGGGACTGCTCATTGGCCGCCGCGGCGAAACCCTGAACGACCTCCAGTTCCTGACTCGCCTGATCGTCGGTCGGCGGCTGGCAAGACGGCCTAACCTGGTCGTAGATGTGGAAGGCTACAAGGCGCGCCGCGAACGCTCCTTGATAGAACTGGCAAGAAAGATGGCGGACCAGGTCAGGGAAAGCCAGAAATCGTCGGTTCTGGAGCCGATGCCTCCCAACGAACGCCGCATTGTGCACCTGGCTCTGCGGGATGATCCTGAGGTTACCACACAGAGTGTCGGCGAAGGCGACCGGCGCAAAGTCATGATCATCCCTAAATCGCCGTCGTAAGACTCCTGGCGAAGCCGAACAATCCGACCGCACCCTACCGACTCTGTCGCCCGTGGACCAGATCGACCGTACTCTCGACCCCTGAGACGCCGGTCATCGGCCACACAACGAAATGTGCCAGCCGCTGGTCCGGCGCGACTTCCGGCAACGGTTCATCATTCCAGGGCACGCGCACCAACAGCGTCAGCGAAGGCGGTGGCCCGGCATAGGCTGACCACCCCCGTTCCCGGGCCGGCTCCCAGATCACGCGGGCTTCCGTCGGCAGCAAGAGCGTGTCCGCCCGGCCTCCGGTGACGACTGTCCCCGCGCCAACGTAGTCGGCCAGATCTCGCCCCGTTTCCGCGACAGTGAATGTCGCCCCCGAAAAGTAGCGCACCGCCGGCACCCCGTTGACCAGCAGGAAAGCCACGATCCACATCTCAGGCCGGCGGAAGAGCACGCGGATGCGTGCTTTGTCCCACCTCAGGAGGAGAAAGCCGGCCGGAAGGATGAGCAGCAAAGCGACAGCCCCCGGACTCAGGACGGGGAGCAACCTCCCTTGCACAGCCATAACCCAGCCCAAGCGATAGCTGATGACCGACAGGCCGGCCGCGAGTACGGCCCACAGCGCGGCGGCTCCCGGATAGACCTCGGCGATGGCGGCGAGCGCGGCCCTGCCACGCACAGAGCATCGCCACTGCCGTGCCGCGCCGAGCAGGAGCAAGGCAGCGAGCAAGAAGGCGATGGTCCCCTGCGTGGTCGGGCCGAGTCCGGGACGCCGCCCGACGGACAGTGAGCGCGTAAACATCTCCAACGGGGGGTACAGGCCCTGGGCGAGGATCAGCAACGGCGGGTAGAGCACGAGCAACATGGCGACCCCTGGTGGAGAAGCCGCCGCCTCGAAAACAGGTGCTCTCTCCCCCCTCCGGGGGAGCCGGAGGGCCCCCCGCATGGGGGGAGTGAACATCGCCTCCTCCCCCTGCGCAGGGAGAGGGGAGACCGGCCACTGGTGGCCGGCCGCTTCCCCACCAGCGGGGGGGAGGTACGCGGCACCCGCGGTGTCTGCCAAGTCGCACAGGCAGGAGACGGCGAGCACAACGATAGGGGGCAGCAACACGGCCGCGTGCCGCCAGAAGTGGTCCAGCCAGGCCAGCGCGAATCCCCCGGCCAGCAGCCAGGCAACCGCGAATCGCTCCAAGGCATCCCCAGGCCCTTCCCACAGGGCTTTCCCGCGCTGTGCCAGGCGAAGGACACAAAGAGTCCAGACGATGGGCATGTCAGCGAAGGCGGGCAGCATCAAGAAGCCGAGGGCGTAGGTCGGCAGCCGCAGCGTCGACACCGAACCCTGTGTAGTGGCGACGGCGACGAAGAGGCGCAGCAGCCGTGGCCAGAGAGGGCGCAGCACAAGCAGGGCCGTCACCAGCGGGATTCCGACGGTCAGGTAGAACAGAACGAGCGGCCGGCGGGCGCGGGCGCGCTCCTTTTGGGAGCTGGCCAATCTCTCGAACAGCATGGCCAGCAGCGGCACCGCCAGGAAGAAGGCCGCCGTGACTTTGCTGCCGATGGCCAGCAAGGCGGCCAGCCCACTCACCCCATAGGCCAGGGACGTGCGCCTTCCCCGACTCCAGGCCAGGGCCGCGACCGTCAGCCAGAACGTGGCCAAAGACTCAGGCGTAGCCAGGCGGTTGTTCAGGAAGAAGAAGAACTGGAAGCCCAGTGCCGCCGCCGTCAGGAGCGCCACGCGCAGGCCGCGAAACGGTCGCACCCAGGCAAACAGCACCAGCAACGTGCCTGCCCCTGCCCCCGCCGAAACGACTCTGGCCTGCCCCAGCCCAACCCCAAGGAACCGAAAGGCCACGTAATTGGCGAACGTGAATACCGGAGCGCCGAAGAGGGCCTGGCTGAAATCGCCGAACGACCAGCGGCCAAACAGGGCTCGGTTACGGGCATTGCGTACCCACCACCCTTCATCGTTCAACCACCAGGCCCCGACCCAGTGGGGGGTATCGGCGTCCAGGTACAGAACGCGGAGGAGGATGGCGACTGCCAGCAGGGCGACCAGCGCCAGGGCGGGCCCTGCGATCCTCCATCTCCGGGGCGACACACCCCGTCCGGTCAACGAGCCTCCCGCCACGGGATTGCCCAGCGCTCCAGGAAGGCCAGTCCGAGGTTCAGGCTCCAGCCGGCTGCGGAGACAGCCACAAGCGTGGCGTACAGCTTGTCGGTGCGCATGGTCTCCCACGAAATCCACAGCAGCGCTCCCAGCCCCTTTCGGGCGGTGACCAACTCGACGGCCACAGCCATCAGCAAAGCCATGCCCAGGGCCAGGCGCAAGCCGGTGAAGACCATGGGCAAGCTCCCCGGCAAGACCACGCGGCGGAAGATTTGCCAGCGGTTCGCGCCGTAGTTCCGCGCCACGTCAAAGTAGAGCGGAGAGATGTTGCGCACGCCGGCCATGGTGTTGATCAAGGCCAGGAAGAATACGGCAAGGGCGATGATGGCTACCTTCGACTGCTCGCCGATACCAAGGAAGAGCACGAAAACCGGGAATAGCGCGATCTTCGGGATCGGGTAGACGGCTGCCACCAGCGGATCAAACAGCGTGCGCAGGAACAGAGACTCCCCCATCAGCAATCCGGCCATCACCCCGGCCACCGACCCCAGGGCAAAACCGAATAACACCCGCCCCAGGGTAGCAAAAAGGGCCACGCCAAGCTCCCCGCTAAGCACCATTTGCAGCAGCGTCGTCAGCACCTGCCGGGGAGAGGGGAAAAAGAAGTTATCCAACAGATTCTGAGCACTCAGGAACTGCCAGGTCAACAGGATGGCGAGCGACAACGCGAAGGGGAGCAGCCGCTGCCGGTACGCCTTCACGAATTGTCCAGGCTGCGCTCCACCTCGGTGCGGATCAGCTTCCATATCTTGAGTCGCTCCTCTTGTCGCCACGCGCTGTCTGCCCCGCCGTCCAAGGATCGGCGGTGAGCTTCCGGCACCACGACCTCATAGCAGACACGGCCAGGTCGAGCCGTCATCACCACGACACGGTCGCCCAGGCGCAGGGCTTCGCCCACGTCGTGGGTCACGTAGACCACGGTCTTGCGGTGCTCTCTCCAGACTCGCAAGAGTTCTTCCTGCAGAATCCAGCGCATCTGCGCGTCCAGCGCGGCGAACGGTTCGTCCATCAGCAGCACAGGCGCATCGGTCACAAACGATCGGGCCAGCGCGGCCCGCTGACGCATTCCCGCAGACAGTTGGTGGGGATAATGGCTCAAGAAACTCGCCAGGCCAACCAGGATGAGGAAGTCCGCCGCCTGCTTCCGCCGTGCCGCCGCAGGAACGCCCCGCATCTCCAGGCCAAAAGCCACGTTATCGAGAACCGTCAGCCAGGGGAAGAGGCCCCCCTCCTGGAAAACAAGTGCTGTCTGCACCTGACCGTTGCTGGAGGGGAATTGGATGTGGCCGGCAGTGGGCGAAATGAGGCCGGCGATCAGGAGCAGCAGGGTTGTCTTTCCGCAGCCGCTGGGGCCCACCAGACAGACAAACTCGCCTGCCGCCGCCACAAGGTTCACCTGTTGCAGGGCGATCACATCCCCTTGTGGGGAGGAGAACGTCTTGCTGACCTGCGTACAGCGCAGCACCTACGGCCTCCGATCGGCGTTTAGGGCGACAAAACGACTCACCTTCCCGGTTGGGCCGGGTGGGATGAGGTCCACATGGCGCACGGCAACGGTCACCCCATTTCCAAGCTGCTTCCGCGCCCGCGCCTCCAGGTCGGCAGCCAGCGCCGGCCAGTCCGCGTGCTGGGCCGGGACAACGCGCAGGTCCAGCCGATCCTCCGCCTGCTGGACCGCCTGGTACTGCCGCACATTCGGCGCGCCGTCCCGTTCGAAGAGGGGATAGAGCAAGGCAAAGGCCGGCAGCCGCCGTCCATTGGGGAGGGTCAACACCTCGTCGACCCGGCCTTCCAGATGCGTAACCCGCGGAGACGCTCTCCCGCAAGGGCACGGCTCGCGTGTCAGCCGGCCCCGGTCTCCCAGCCGGTAGTTGATCAGGATGGTCCCCCGGTTAAACAGGTTGGTCAGCACCACCTCACCCAGTTCGCCGTCTCTTGCGTCCTGCCCGCCCTCTCCCACGATCCGCACGCTGCTCATATCGGGGTGCAGATGAAAGCCGGCGTGCGCTTCACACTCGTAGCCGATCTTGAGGCTCTCCACCGCCGTGTAGGTGCCGAACACCGGGATGCCGTACTCTTCCTGGATCAGCCGGCGGGTGCGCTCCCCCAGATGGTCGGAGAAATAGGAGACGGCACGGGGAAGATGGGTACGCTCTCGTTGATCATGGATCGTCTGGAAGAGCAGGTCCACAAAGGAACCGAGGGCCACGAGCAAGTCCGGTCGCTCACGGTTCATCACCTCGATGACTTGCTCCAGCGGATCGAACACCGAGACGGCCTGGCGTTCCGGGACGAGGCGGGGGGGGACCCAGGCGCGCTGGTGGCAGAAGTCGCGGATGCGGTCGAAGCGGGACGGCTGGGGCGGCTGAACGGTGAGTTGGCGAGGAGCACTCCCGTCTCCAAGGGCCTGGAACACTGGGCTCCACTCACGCCGACTGACCGCCATGTTCCGCAGCAACGCTCTTTCGTCGTAGCGGACGGCGACCGGCTGGCCGGTGCTCCCGCTGCTATGGACCACGAGGCTGTCGCCGTCGATCGAAGCGGGCCGGAAAGCGCCCGGTTCGGCCTGTAACTGCGCGCGATCTGTGATCGGGAAGTGCGCCAGGTCGGCCAGATCGCGGACGTCCGCCGGCATGAGGCCGGTGTCGTCCATGGTACGCCGGTAGTGCGTGGTCTGGTTGTAGGCCAACGCCACCAGCCGGTGCAATTGCCGCGACTGCTCGTCCCCACCGACCCGGTCTGATCGGCGGGCTCGCCGGGCCTCCTTCCACACCCACGCCGTCCAGTAGAGGCGAGCAGCGCCGGATGGTCGTTTGCGGCTCATTACTCCTCCCTCTTCCGAAAATGTAACCTCAAAGGGGTCCCCAGGAAACCGTATCGGGACCGGATTTGATTCTCCAGGTATCGCCGGTAGGAGAAGTGTACCATTTCCGGGTCGTTAACGAAGAAAACGAAGGTGGGCGGAGCCACGGACGCTTGGGTTCCGTAGTAGAACCGGAGTCGGCGTCCCCTCTTGGATGGCGGCGCGTGCCGGGCGACCACGTCCTGCACGATGCGGTTGAGTTGGCCTGTGGGGATACGCTGCTGCCGGGCGTCATACACATCCATGGCCATATCCAGCACCGAGCCAACGCGCTGGCCGGTCAGCGCTGAGATGAACACGATCGGCACGTAGTCGAGAAACCGGAGTTCGCTACGCAGTTGTTTCTCGTAGCTGGCGTGAGTGTAGTTATCTTTCTTGATCAGGTCCCACTTGTTGGCGGCCACGATCACGCTTCTCTCGGCTTCCAGAATGTACCCGGCAATGTGGGCATCTTGAGCGATCACCCCTTCGAAGACATCGATCATCAGGACCACGACCTGGGCCCGACCAACTGCGCGCAAAGCCCGGAGCACGGAGTATTTCTCAACGCCCGGCTCAATTTTGCCCCGGCGCCGAATCCCGGCCGTGTCGATCAGCGTGATCGGCGTGCCTTTCCAATCCAACCTGCTGTCCACAGCGTCCCGCGTGGTGCCCGGAACAGAGCTGACGATGGTCCGGGTTTGCCCCAGGAGTTTGTTCAGCAGCGAGGACTTGCCCACGTTGGGCCGGCCTACGATGGCCACGCGCAGCGAATCGCTGTCCTCCGGTTCGGGCATTGGAGGAAGACCGGCCACCACCGCGTCCAACAGGTCGCCGGTGCCAGTGCCGTGCAGCGACGAGATCGGGAAGACGGTGTCATGGCCCAGGGCGTAGAACTCGAGTGCCGTCACCCGCCGCGACTCGTTGTCCACTTTGTTCGCCGCGAGGAGAACCGGTTTCTCGCTGCGCCGGAGGAGCCCGGCGACGTCTTCATCGGCCGGGGTCAGCCCCTCTTTGGCATCCACCATGAAGATGATGGCATCGGCCTCGCCCGTCGTCATCTCCACCTGCTGGCGGATGTGGCGGGTCAGGTGATCCTCATCGGCCAGGACAAGCCCTCCCGTATCGATCAGCGTAAAACCAACGCCGGCCCATTCCCCATCGCCGTACAGCCGGTCCCGCGTGGTGCCCGGCTTGTCCTCGACGATGGCTTGTCTCCGACCGATGATGCGGTTGAAGAACGTGGACTTGCCGACGTTCGGCCGGCCAACGATGGCCACAATCGGTTTACTCATCGGTTTCCAGCCGCCAGTAGTCCACCCCCCAGCGGCACAACCCGCTGCGGTCGCCCCAGGCCCAGCCGCGGTGGATGTGCACGCGAGGCCCCAGCGGCCGGCCAGACAGCCGCGATTTCGTCCCTGGCGTCGCCGCGCGACGCGACTGCAACGGCTTTGCCAGATGGGCCAGGTTTTTCCTGTTCCGCCACAGCCGCCAGGCCAGGCGAAGAACCATCGCGCTGCCCGCGGCCAGGGCCAAACCCGTTTCCGTCCGGCGGGCCGGCAACGCGCGCCCGGCCTTCGCCAGCCAGGGTCTATCGGCCAGGGCACCACAACGGGGGCATGTTTCTGTACTCACGGGATTGCGCTGCCCGCACCGTACGCAGATGCGTTCCACCGTAGCTGACATTTTGCACCTCACTCTTTGCGTTCTGCCCGACTGTTATGAAAATTGCTGACCCCTCGCGACAGTATGACCTGCCTTCAATTATACCCTATCCCCGCCGAAGACTCAAATGGCACGCTGGTCGTTTGCCTAGTTCGGCGGTTGTGGTTATAATACCTCCTGATGATGATTGATAGGCATGAGGAAGCGAGTAGCTCTCTTTCGGCAACCAGATCGCCGCCACTCCCGTTTACGTTGTTCGACCTGCGGCTCCACCTTGGGCAGCGCCGGTTGTGGGTTGGGCCGGCACTGGCCAGCCTTTGTGGAGCGCTGGCTACGGGGCTGATGGGCCTGAACTCAGCGAGCGCGGTTTCCTTGGTGCTGCTGCTGTTTCTGGCCGATCCGCTGCTCGGGGCGGTGTGGACGTTCCTAGCCGGCCCGAACGCCCTGCCCCGGGCAGGACCGGCCGCGGCCGATGCGCCCACATTGCGGATTCGGGCGCTGCCTTACACATTGCCCGGCAGTCTGGGAGATCGGACGCACCGCTGGCTGAATAGACTGGCCTCAGAATCCGGGCTCGCCGCGGTCGTTTCGGCGATAGGGGGCAAGGTACTGTTCGCCGCCGGGGTCGCGGTGGTGCTGGGGCCTGGCGTGGCGCTGGTGGTTGCTGCCGCGTTCGTGTGGGTCGTTTTCTGGACGCGGGTCGCCGGTCGTCCCCATTCCGCAGGGGCCCGCGCGGTCTATGCCTTGGGACTGCCCTGGCTGTTGGGCTACGCCACCTTCCTCAGCGGATCCCTCATGCCTCTGGCCCCACAGATTCCCTCGTCTGTTCCGTCATTTCTCTCCTCTGCGTGGATTTTGCCGGCGCTACCGGCCGCGGCATACACCATTGTCGGGTGGTCTCTGTGGCGTGAGGAATCGCCAGCCGCAGCCAACCTGATTCAGTTGCTGCTGGTGGCCCTGCTGTTCGCCCGCAAGGAGCCGTTCCTGGCCGTCATTGCGGCCTTCGCTCTCATTTTCCAGATGGCCCTCCAGCCACACCGGGCGACCCGTGGCCACGCCTGGTACCTCCGCCACAGCCAGTGGTTCTTGCTCTTGAGCATGATCGCCGTGGCGCTCGGCGTGACCCCAGGGTAAGGGAACTCCAAGAAGAAAGTTCTCCCAAACAGATTCTCGATCAGGCTTCGTGATATCTTTCTGGCAGCTTTATTTCTCTGGAAAAGCCTAAGCGCACACCGTCATTGGTCCGACGCAAACACCTTGGCGAGCAGAGGGGGGAGGGATTCCGTGACCGGGAGGGAAGCGATCTCCTCCAGGGAGGCCCAGCGAGCCTCGGTCACATCGTCATCGGGCGACAGATCGCCTCGCGGTGCGTGCCCCCGGAAATCCACGAGGAGGAAGTGGTATTCGATGTCTCCTCGTTCGTCACGCGAGATGATGTCCACGATGTCAACCACTTCGCCGATCTCCACATCTAGGCCCGTTTCTTCGCGCACTTCGCGCCGGGCAGACTGACGGGCCGTTTCTCCCAACTCGACCGCCCCTCCCGGTATGCTCCAGCGCCCTTCTGCCGGTGGCCGTCCCCGGCGGACGAGCAGCACACGCCCGTCCCGCACCACCACGACACCGACCCCGACGATGGGGCGGTCGGGATACCGCCGAGAAGAACCGGTGTCCCTGCTCATAGCGGGCCCGATTCTCGCCGATGCTGTGCACCTGGGGAAAACTCCAGGCGGTAGAGTCCCCAGGAGGCTATCACCAGCACCAACGCGGCGACTGTGTAGGCCTCCAGCACGCCGGCCTGGCTCACGAAGATGGCCAGTGCCCCCAACATGCCGCCGACCAGGTAGAGGGCCATGACAGCCTCACGGCTGGTCCATCCCTGGCGCACAAGGCGATGCGATGTGTGGTCCTTCCCCGGTGAAGTGAACGGGTTGATCCGGCGTCGTAGCCTGGAGATGACCACCAGGGTGGTATCGAAAATCGGCACGCCCAACACCAGCACCGGGATCATCCAGGTGACGACCGGTGAGTTGGCCGGAAAGCGGAGCTTGATGCCGAGGGCACCCATCAAGAAACCCAGGAAGAGGCTGCCTGTATCGCCCATGAAGATGCTGGCCGGGTTGAAGTTGTAGAGCAAGAATCCCAGGCAGGCGCCTAACACGGCAGCGGCCAGGCTGCCAACCAGGTACTGCCCGCTGATGGCGGCCAGCAACAGGAAAAAGGTAGCGGCCACCGCTCCGACCCCTCCGGACAGGCCGTCCATGTTGTCCAGGAGATTGAAGGCGTTGGTGATCCCCACGACCCAGACAATCGTAATCAGCAGGTTGGCGGGCCAGGGTATTGGCAGCAGCACTTGCACGCCCGAAACGACGAGGATCAGGGCAGCCACCACATGGGTCAGCAACTTCAACAAAGGAGAGAGTCCCCAGCGATCATCCCACAGGCCGAAGAAGGAGACCCACGTCGCGCCCAGCACGATGCCGGCAAGTTGGTTCACGTAGAACCGGTCGCCAAAAAAAAACAGCGCCCCAATGACGCCGGCGTAAATGGCGACACCCCCCAGAAGGGGGATCGGTGAGCGGTGGAATTTCCGCTCGGCAGGTTGGTCTATGACGCCCAGGCGCTGGGCGGCGCCCCGAACCAGCGGCGTTCCCGTGGCCGCCAGCATCAACGCCGCCGCGAATATGAGCATCAGTCTGGTCACGATCCGCCGCCCCCGGCAGCCGCGATCTGCTCTTGTAGCTGGGTGATGAAGGCTTGCAGGCCGGCTTTCTCGCTCTCTGGAGCCACAGATAGGGCCGCTTGCGCTTCCTGCAACGCCTGGGCAATCTCCCCGGCCTGTTGGTACAGCAGGGCCAGGTTACGATGGCTGACGAAATCGCGCGAGTTGATGGCCAGCGCTTGTTGGTTCGCGGCAATGGCCTCTTTAATCTTGTTCTCTCGCGAGTAGACGTACCCGAGAGCGCTCCAGGCCTGCAGCGACTTCGGCGCCACTTCCGTCGCCTGGAGATAGATCGCTTCCGCTCCCGCCAGGTTATCCTGGCTGATGTACACGTTGCCCAGCAACAGGTAGGTGTCCACGTATTCCTGGTCAAGGTCCAGGGACTGTTGCAGTTTTTCCATCGCGGTGTCATATTCCTGACGCGCGATGTAGAGGGAAGACCACTCATTCAGGATCTGGGCGTTGTGCGGGCTGAGCTTGTGCGCGGCTGCGTAGTATTTCTCCGCCTGGGCCCACTTCTCGGCCCGCACGTCCGGGTCGCTCGCCATTTCTCCCCAGGCACGATGCAGGGAAGCCAAGTTTCGAGTGTGGTCTGTGTTCAGCGGGCTGGTGCGTTGGGCACGAAGCAAGACCTCCAGGCTCCTGTTCAGCCACGTCTCGCGCTCTGTTTGATCTTGCGCTTGACGCCCTTTTTCCATGTAGGCCCGTCCAAGGTTCAGGAAATACCGGTCCTGGTGGGGTTGCAATTCGAGCGCTTTCTGGTAAAGGACGATCGCTCCATCCCACTGGCGATTGCGCTCGTACGCGCTGCCCTGCTTGTTGGAGATGTCGGCGCGACTGATGTCCAGGTTTGTGTTGACGATAGTGGGGAAAAGAACCGCGACGGCCACGACCGGATAGAAGAGGCTAGCCCGCCGCCGTACGGAGACGGTTGGCACCGGGCTGTCAAACATGAGGGCCGCGGCGGCGATCAACATCAGGCCGAGCACGGCCACGTAGAACAGGGACACAACGTTTGCCAGATGGCCCGTGATCTCTATCACGCGCTGCAGCGTCAGCGTCCCCGGTGACGGCTGCCGTATCCAGTCTTTGTGGATTACCAGATAGAGGACAAAGACCCCCAGGCTTATGGCGGTGTACAGGAGGACGCGCTTCCCGACAGATTCCTCCTCCGCGCCCCCCTCCCCTTCGACAACGACGATCAGGCCAGTGATCACCCATGCGCCGATGAACATCCAGAGCATGACGTAGTTCTTGTTCGCTACGCTGAACTGCGGAGAGATGAAGTCAAATACCAGAACCACGAGCATCAACCCGACGAGCGTGTAGGTAGCCGCAAGTGCCCATTGCCTGCCGGCTGCGCGCGGTCGGTTAGGCCGAGTTGCCGGCACATTCGGGCGACCGCGTCGCCGGCGGCGCTTCCGGCGATCTGTCTTGGCCGGCACCGGTGCCGCAGAGGGAGTGGCGACCGTTTCTTGAATGAGCGGCTTGCCGGTGATCACGATGAGGGCTGCGTATGTCCAGAAATAGGTGCGCGTGGCGGCGATGGCGATTCCGAAGTGTATCTCGACGAAGTGCGCGATTACGCCGGACAACAGGCCCAAGAGCAGCAGGCTGTAGCGACCGGCCGGCGGGGGCTCATAGTCCAGGTGGGTGACGGCGTAGGCAATCAGGTACAGGATAATGCCGATCGAGATTCCGGCAGGCAAGCCGACTCCCAGGAAGCGAAAGCTGTGGTCCAGGAACCACGGAATGACAGACCCGATCAGGCCCCCTCCAATCCAGGCCCCGATGAAGGCTTGGCGATGCCTCCTGCTCTGCACCATGCCCAGCCAGCGCAGGGCGTAGTAGATCAGGCTGCCAAAAAGGAACATGTAGGCCACGAAGCCGAGCAACCCGGTCGTGACCAGGGCATCGAACGTCTCGTTGTGGGATCGGTCGGGCGAAGCGTTGCGGGCCTCCACGTGGGCCAGGTCAGGGGGATAGAAAGGGTTGTAGGCCACGTACATCGCCTCGGGGCCATAGCCGATGGCCGTGCGCCCCGGCTTGGCGGCGATCAGATCGACCGCCCCTTCCCAGATCAAAACGCGCACTTTGCCCGTTCCGTGCTCCGTTTCAAAGACGCGCCCCAGGCGGCCCAGGTACCGCATTTCTCGAAGCGGCTCCAGGGGCGTGTTGGGCATGTTGAAACTGACGAGGAAGACGCTGCCGACCACCGTAGCGAGTATCGTGGCCATCGTCAGCCAGCGGATAAGTCTGCTCAAAGCATAGATCAGGAAGAAGAAGAAGAGGCCAGCAGCCAGGCCCAGCCACGGCCCGCGACTCTGGCTGAACACGATGGTAATGAGCTGCACCAGCAACAGGAATAAATAGGCCCCGGCCAGCAACGCCGGCCCGATCAGCGCATCGTCGCTCTCGTCCGTGAGCAGCCGGTGGAAAAGCTCCAGCACACGAACCAGGGTCAAGGGAACCACCATGATCAGGTAGGCGGCGATAAAGATCGGGTTGCCCGCCACGGAGGAGACGCGAGACACCACGTCGCCCCCCCACGGGAGCGGGTCCAGCCCGTAATGTTGGACGACTCCGTAAAGGGCCGCTGGCAGGCTGGTTACCAGGATGACGGTGACCAGCCGGTTCAATTGCTCTCGGGTTCGCAGGGTGTCGAGCAACAGCAGGAAGATCAGGATGTAGGAGAGGTTGCTGTAGAGTCCCTGCCGCCGGATATATGCCCCCCACAGGCTTACGCGGGGAACGATGGACGTTACGGTAGAGAGGATCAGCGAGGCTCCTAGAAGGAGGGCCGGCAGAAGGACCGGGGTGTCCCTGATCTGCTGCCAGAGAGACCGCGTCGCCTCTCCCGCCGCCGGCTGCCCTCCGCCTTCTTCCAGCCGCCGGATGACCCAGGCAGCCAGCATGATGAGGGCTATGGAGCGCAGTAGGGGTGTCTTGTCTTCCTCGAAGACTCGTTCGGTGTAGACGTTGAAGAACAGCGGAACGACGATGAGGGCTGTAAGCCAGCCGGCTTCGATCACCCCTTCACAGAAAACGCTAAGTCTAGTCCGCACCGGTCACTACTCCCATTCGATGGTTGCTGGCGGCTTGCTGCTGATGTCATAGACTACGCGATTGACCCCCGGCACCTCATTCACGATGCGTGAGGAGATGCGGGCCAGCAGGTCGTATGGCAGCCGCGCCCAGTCGGCGGTCATGCCATCTTCGCTGGTGATGGCTCGAACTGCCACCAGGTTCGCGTACGTGCGCCCATCGCCCATTACGCCCACGCTTTTGACCGGCGTGAGTACGGCGAAGTACTGCCACACATCACGCCCCCAGCCAGCCTGCTCGATTTCCTCCCGAACGATGGCGTCGGCGGCCCGCAGAATGTCCACCCGCTCGGCCGTCACCTCCCCGATGCAGCGCACAGCCATGCCCGGACCGGGGAAAGGTTGGCGATAGACCATCACTTCCGGAAGGCCAAGGGCCAACCCAACGGAACGGACCTCGTCTTTGAAAAGATAACGCAACGGCTCGACAAGCTCGAACCTCATGTCTTGCGGCAAGCCCCCAACGTTGTGGTGCGTCTTGATCCGCGCCGCCGTAGCCGCCGTGCGCGGGCCGGCGCTCTCGATCACGTCCGGGTACAGCGTTCCCTGGCCCAGGAAAGCGAACTTGCCCAGGGATGCCGCCGTCTCTTCAAAGACGCGAATGAACTCCGCTCCAATTACGCGTCTCTTCTCCTCGGGATCCGTGATGCCGCTGAGCCGGCGCAGGAACCGTTCGCGGGCATTCACCGCGATCACCTCGGCCCCGATGTGGCGGTCGAAGAGCCGCAGGCTGCGCGCGGCCTCTCCCTGCCGGAGCAGCCCGTGGTCCACGAACACGCAGGTGAGTTGCTCGCCGACCGCTCGCGCCACCAGCGTCGCCATGACAGCCGAGTCCACTCCCCCAGATAGCGCGCAGAGAACCCTCCCCTCTCCAACCTGCCGCCGGATGGCCGCGACGCTCTCTTCGATGAACGAGGTTGGGGTCCAGGTACCTTGAAGACCGCAGATGCGGTAGAGGAAATTGCGGATGATCTGGGAGCCGCAGGGGGTGTGTACCACTTCAGGGTGGAATTGCAGCCCGTAGAGCTTGCGCTGCAGATTCCCCATGGCGGCGACCGGTGAATTGTCCGTGCTGGCCAGAATCGTGAACCTCGGTGGCAAATCAGAGATGCGATCCCCGTGACTCATCCAAACTTGGGGTTCGGGATCGAGTCCCTCAAACAATGCGTTTTCCTCCTCCAGGAGCAGGCGAGCAAAGCCGTATTCCCGACGCGTCGATTCCGCCACGGCCCCGCCGAGCTGGTGCGCCAACAACTGCATGCCGTAGCAGATGCCCAAGATCGGCACTCCACTCCGCAGCACATAGTCCGATACGCGCGGAGCGTCTGGGCCGTACACGCTGGCCGGCCCGCCGCTAAGGATGTACCCCCGCGGCGACAAGCGCTCAAGCTTGGCAAGAGAGACGTCGTGGGGCAGCAGCTCACAATACACGTGAGCCTCTCTTACCCGCCGGGCGATGTTCTGGCTGTACTGCGAGCCGAAATCAAGGACGGCGACTGCTTCTTTCTTGTTGTCCATTTTCTCGTCTTGGCTGTATCATCTCAATAGCTTGGGGAACGCCCCCCCGGCCCCCAATTCTGGGGGAGCACATACCTCCAAAAGGTTGGGGGGTTAGGCCCTAACCTGAGGTTAGG
>CAZDTE010000062.1:0-19159 GCA_964508275.1 uncultured Ardenticatenales bacterium | reverse complement strand
GGGGGACTGAGGGGGGCGGGGCCGGGGGGCGTTCCCCAAGTTATTGAGATGATACGGAGCTATCACCAGAAAAGCGGGTTGCGTTTTTGGTCGGTTAGTCTTGCTCGTCTGCTGACTCCCCGCAAAAGGGGAAGCCCGTGCGACGGACGGACCTTTCGCTTACATGTTGACCACGTCCACATTTCGCCGGACCACGAAAGGGGGGATGCGTAGGGTACACGAAACACATCCAGCTTCAGGGTAGTCTTCGCTTTGTCTAGCCAGCAGATTGTTCATTTCCAGGGAGGAAAAAAAGATGACCACGCGCGCTGAACAAGCAAACCAGTATATGATAGACAAGATGGGCTTCTCGCCCCGGATGTTCCAGACCATCAACCAAATTGCGCCCCAGGCGGGTGAGACCTTCGCCGATTTCTACGCCACGATCTTTGGCGATGGCAACCTGGACAAGAAGACCAAAGAATTGATGTTCATGTCCATCGGGGTCGCCTACATGTCGCCTCGCTGCATCATCCACGTGATCCCAGCGATTAACGCGGGTGCCACCGACGGTGAGATATTTGAGGCAGCGGCCGTGGGTATGATCGCCGCCGGGTTCGTGCCCTGTGGCCCGGGCATCCCCTACGCTTTCGAGTACGCAGCCAAATGCATGGACATCGCTGCCAAATTCCGCGCCGGCGAGGAGTGGGAGTACCTGTCTGCGCCACAGTTCGACCGCGGCGTGTACTGATCTGGCAGTCTCAATGTGGGGCGGGCCCCTGGTTTGCCCCCCGATGAATCTACCGGACAGTTGGTGGTGTAGGGGCAGACCCCTGGTCTGCCCCTACATCCGTTTTGGAAGACTCTCCCGAGGAGAGCCAAGCTCAGGGCCTGTCCTGAGACCGATTCCCGCACCGAGGGACGGGGGCGGGAGTTTTTTTTCGGAAGGGTTATGGCAGAAAGGGCAAAATAACCAATGGCTAATACTAAGCAAGCGATCTTTGACGCCTTTGAACTCAAACCGGCCGCGCAAGCGCCGGCTACCGTCTTCGGCGGCGGTGTTTGGACGCTGCGACGTTGGGACAAGCAGTTTGGCGAACTTATCCAGGACCCACGTGCGTATGCGGACATCATCATCAAGACAAATGAAGAGGTTCAGAGCCCCATTGTTTATCTCGGCTCGGGATACAACAACTACCTGGCTGCGGCTGTGGGGGGCCAAATCAAAGAGCGCCCCGTCGGTGCTCCAGACTTGGCCGAGCCGGTAATCAAAGAACATGCCGATGAACTGGACGCCCTTGACGTGACCAGCATCAAGGATGACCCCGTAATACAGAACACCTGGGAAGCAACGCGCCTGGTGGCCGAGGCGGTCGGTGCGGACACGATCGTGACGACGACTGCCTGGGGGCCGTTTACGCTGGCCGGCCAGCTCTTCGGCGTGGAAGACTTCATGCGTGCCACCTTCAAGCGAAAGAAGGAGGCCCACAAAACCCTGGATTTTGCCACCCGTCTCCTGAAGGAATTCTACCGGCCACTCGTCGAGGACGGGGTTATCCCGGTGGCCAGTATTGCCGATCCGACCGCTTCGGGTGACCTCATTTCGCCGCGCACGTTCAAGGTCTATTGTCTTCCCTATCTCCAACCGCTGAACGAGTGGTTCAAAGAGCACCAGGTCTATACCTGGCTACACATCTGCGGAGACACGACCGACAAGCTCGATCTGATCGCCGATACCGGCGCCGACTGCTTCAGCATTGATTACAAAGTGGATGTCGCCGTGGCCAAGGAGAAGGTCGGCCACCGGGTCTGTCTGGCCGGCAACGTGGACCCGGTCTCGCGACTTGATCGGGGAACGGCGGAGCAGGTCCGCGAGAGTAGTCTGGCCTGCCTGGAAGCGGGTAGCCCCGGCGGTGGTTTCGTGCTGACGACCGGTTGCGACGTGACCCCGACCACACCCCTCGAAAACCTAAAGGCAATGCTAGAAGCGCCACTTTCGTGAAACCCAGACGTTTCACCATGAGGCCGAGCGTTTTCCGGCAACGAGACTCTTCACGTTTGACGCTCGTCCTCTTTTGGTGTATAGTTGTCGTCGCTGATAGAGAACCGACACGAGGGATAGAAAGCTTTCGGAACCATGGCCAAGGCAAACGTAGACGCTGGCATTTGTGGGTACCAAGCCACCGTGGAGGCTACATCGCTGAATGGACGGGAGGTGCGGGTGGAGATCTGCAGCGACTGTGACATGATCACAGCGCTGAACGAGGACCTGGCGCAATTGCAATGGAAGGGAAAGGGACACGAGGTGTTCCGGCGGATGACCGAGTCCGCGGTGTACGAATCGGCGACGCGACACATCCGCCATTGCGCCTGCATCGTACCGGCCGCTGTGCTGAAGACAGTTGAAGTGGAAACGGGCATGGCCCTGCCCAAAAAGGCGACGATTGAGTTCGAGGAGTGAAGGAGTAATACGGGATAATTGTCATGACACACGTAGAAGAACCGAGAAAACACCTGGTCATCTTTCAACCCTCGGGCAGCCGGGGCTACGTTGAGGACGGCACGCCACTGTTGGAAGCGGCCCGCGAATTGGGCGTGGCTGTCGAATCGCCGTGCGGCGGGCGGATGATGTGCTCCAAATGCCGCGTGCGTATCGAAGAGGGCTTCTTCGAGCGTTTCGGCATTCACTCTAGCGGGGATCACCTGAACCCCGTGCTGGAGAAGGAAAAGGAATTCTTCGCGCAAAAAGGTTTGACCGGTGAAAACTTCCGGCAGTCCTGCGTGGCCGAGGTGTACGGCGACGTGGTTGTCTATGTGCCGGAGGAGAGCCGCGCCATCAAACAGATCGTGCGCAAGTCGGCCCGCGAGTTGAACATCGAGATCAAGCCGGCGGTGCGGCGGTATTTCGTCGTGCTGGAGCCGGCCACGCTCCACGATCCGCTGGGGGATTGGGAGCGCCTGCAAGCGGCCCTGGAGGCCGAACACGGCCTGACCGATCTGGCCATTGACTACCTGGCGCTGCGCAAGTTGCAGGATGTCGTTCGCGAAGGCGACTGGAAGGTAACCGTCTCCGTCTGGCAAGGGCACGAGGTGATCCAGGTGGAGCCAGGCTACGCGGAAATCGGACTGGGCCTGGCGGTGGACGTCGGTACGACCACGGTGGCCGCCTACCTCTGCGACCTGGAGGATGGCACGATCCTGGGCACCGCCTCGATGATGAATCCCCAGACGCCTTACGGCGACGATGTGATGGCTCGCATCACCTATGCCATGACGAACGACGACGGGCTGAAGAAGCTACACGCCGCTATCCTGGATGGCCTCAACGACATCGTGCGCCAGGTGTGCGACGAATCGGGGTTCAGCCCAGACCAAATCCTGGAAACGGTTCTCGTCGGCAACACCTGTATGGACCATATCTTCCTGAACATTTACCCCAAATATGTGGGTGTGGCTCCCTTCGCGCCGGCGGTACACCACTCGATGAACATCAAGGCCCGCGACTTCGGCCTGAACATCCTGCCGTCGGGTAACGTGCATGTGCTGCCGAACCAGGCTGGCTTTGTGGGCGCGGACAACACTGCCGTCATCATCGCCGAGGAGCCGCATAAGCAAGACGACATGATGCTGATCATTGACATTGGCACGAACGGAGAGATCGTGATGGGCAACCGGGAGAAGCTCATCTCCGCCTCGGTGCCGACCGGGCCGGCCTTTGAGGGCGCGGAGATTCAGTTCGGCATGCGGGCTGCCGAAGGGGCCATTGAGCGGCTCAAGATCGACCCGGTCACGTGGGACGTGAGTTACCGCGTGATCGGCTCCGAGCAGTGGAGCCATGAGTTGCCTCCCGACCAGATCGACGCGCGAGGAATTTGTGGTTCGGCCATCATCGAGATCGGTTGGGAATTGTACAAAGCAGGCGTGATCAACGCCAGCGGGCGCTTCAGTCGCGAAACGCACCACCCCCGGCTGCGCCAGGGGGTTACCGGAGTCGAGTTTGTGTTGGCCTGGGCGTCGGAAACGGCTGTCGGGCGCGACATCACGTTCAACGTGGAGGACGTGCGGGCCCTGCAACTGGCGAAGTCGGCCATGTACTCGGCGGCGCGCCTGATGATGCAACGCCTGGGAATCGAGCAGGTGGACAAGATCGTGCTGGCCGGCGCCTTCGGCAGCTACATCGACAAGGTGAAGGCGATGGCGATGGGCCTGATCCCAGATTGCGAGCTGAAGAACGTCTATGCCGTCGGCAACGCCGCCGGTGACGGTGCCCGCATCGCGCTGCTCAACGTTGACAAACGTGCCGAGGCAGATGAGGTCGCGCGACAGGTCGAGTATGTCGAGTTGACCGTGGAGCCGGGATTCGAGAAGGAATTCGCCGCGGCTATGCACTTCCCGCACATGCGCGATCCGTTCCCCAACCTCGCCCCCATGTTCGAGAAGATGCGTCACCTGCGCAACCTGCGCCAACTCAAGGACACGGACTCCTTCGGCGAGCTGCCGGAACCGCTGCTGAAGCGCGTGGCTGCCGTCGTCACCGAAGAGAGAATCCGCAAGCGCAAGCCGATCTTCGAGCAGGGAGCGGAGCCACACGCGGTCTGGATTGTCAAAGAAGGCTCGGTCAAGATCACGCGCAGCCATGATGGACAAAAAGACGTGGAGGTCGCCGAGTTGGGCCCCGGGGAATTCTTGGGAGAAATGGCGTTTCTGGAGGGCCGGCCCCATTCAGCCACCGCCAAAGCCGCTGCTCTGAACACGCTGTTGCTGCGGATTGACCGGGATGATTTTGAGAAGCTGCTGCACGGTGCGCCGGACTTCACCGCCAAGATCACGCGGGTGCTGAGCGAACGGTGGCCCGACGGTCCGAATCCGTAGCGCCGGAATCCCTATTCCGGCTTCCGAACCCATTTGATTCGGACTTTTTCCTAGTTGCGAGTATAATACGGTTAGATGAGAGCCACTACAGATTTGTTGGCATGGTCACAGAGAAAGGAGACTTTGATGCCCAATTCGTCCAGAGAGGCTGTCCTGCGCCTGCTTGCTGGAGAACAGGTGGATTATGTACCCAACTTCAGTGGGATGGGAAGCATTACGCTCTACGGTCTCAAACATCTCGGTTATCGCTTTAACGAAGTTCACGTGGACGCGCGCAAGATGGCCGATGCTGCTGCTTCGACTTGCCGCCTGTTTGGCTTCGAAAGCGCCGTCGTTCCCTTCGACATGGGCGTGGAAGCAGAAGCCCTGGGTGCTACCGTGAAATACTACGAAAAGGAAGATGACCAAATCATCTACCCGGTGATTTCTGGGAAGCTGGCGGATACGGTGGATGCGCTGTCAATCGACATTCCGAACGATCTGGCGAATGCCGGGCGTCTGCCTGTCGTCACGGAAGCCATTCGCCTCCTCAAGGCCGAGTTGGGTGACGAGGTGGCCGTCGGCTCCTGGGTGCTGGGCCCGTTCACGGAGATGGGCCAGATCATGGATCTGGAGAATCTACTGAAGATGTCGCTGAAGAAGGGCAAGCTGGTCAACGCCCTCTTGAGCGACATGGTAGGCTATTTGGCCCAAGTCGTAGACTTGTACATCCAGGCCGGCGCCGACTTCATCACCGTGCGTGAGATGGGGGCCACGTCCGACATCCTGAGTCCGCGCATGTTCAAGAAGCTGGTACTGCCTCATTTGCAGGACATTTTCGGTCGGATTACGGCGGTGCCGACCGTGCTGCACATCTGCGGAAACACCAACCCCATCGTCGAAATGATGGCGCAGTCGGGCGCATCCGCGATTAGCGTGGACCAGAAAAACGACCTGGCGCGCACCCGCGAACTGCTGAAAGGTGTCGTTTTGCTCGGAAACTACAACCCGTATGGCGTCCTGTGTGAAGGAACCCTCGACGGTGTGGGTGAGACGATCAAGAAGGTGATTGCCGAAGGGGTCGATGCGGTCTGGCCGGGCTGTGACATCTGGCCCACTGTGCCCCCGGAGAACATGGAAGCCATGATGAAGGCCACACGCGAATACGGATCAAGGTAAAGGAGAAAACGCGATGGTCCCCGAGGAAAAACAGAAAGAGATCCTTGAACGCTTGCAAAATGGCGTGATCGAGTTTGAGGAGGACGAAGTCATCGAGGCGGCTAACGAAGCGGTTGAGTTAGGCATGGACGCATACAAGGCCGTGATGGACGGCCTGGCTGCTGGCATGGACGTCGTCGGGGAGTACTTCGCGGGTGGCGAATACTTCGTGCCCGAAGTCCTGATGTGTGCCGATGCGCTCTACGCAGGGCTGGACATCCTGCGCCCACGCATAGAATTCGACCCCACCAAACAGGTCAAAGGGACGGTCGTGATCGGCACTGTCGAGGGTGATATTCACGACATCGGCAAGAACCTGGTCAAGTTGATGTTCGAGATCGCCGGTTTCACAATTCATGACCTGGGCCGGGACGTGCCACTGGACGATTTTGTGGAAAAATATCTGCAGACCGACGCCGACATCGTCTGCATGAGCGCGATGATGACGACGACGATGATCGGCATGCCCGTCGTGATCGAGAAGGTCCGGGCGAAGAACCCGAACGCCAAGATCATGATCGGTGGCGCGCCGATCAGTGAAGACATCGCCAAGAAATGGGGCGCGGATGCTACGGGAGAAGATGCACCCAACGCGCTGCAGGAAGCCCTCAATATGATCGGCGTCCTTCGAGACCTGGGAGAGTTCCAGGCGGAGCGGAAAGCCAAAGAGTGGGGTGCTGACGGCGTCATGGAACCGCAATGAGTGAGTAGGTCTGGGCTAACAGGAGGACACCCTGCTCTCCATCGTCGCTTGGTGGCTAATAATTGAACTGATCGGTCTGGCGACGCTGCCGCTGGCCCTTCGCCTCTTCCAAAACTTGCCCGACCGAGGTTACGCGTTCGCCCGACCTCTTGGCTGGCTGCTGACCGGATATCTCTTCTGGTTGCTGATCACGTTCCGCTTCTTGACAAACACGCGCAGCGCGGCCGCCTTTGTCGTGTTACTGGTCGCGGGCCTGGCCTGGGGACCGACGATCTGGCGACCGGCCCAATCGTCCTCGTCCCGCCAATCGCCCCTCGATTGGCTGCGCGCCAACCGCCGCACCGTGCTGACCTATGAGCTGCTATTCGCCGGCGCCTTGATCGCCGGCGCGATCTTTCGCGCCTACAACCCCCAGATCATGGGCACCGAGAAGCCGATGGAGTTCGCCTTCCTGAACGGCGTGCTGCGCAGCCAGCACTTCCCGCCACAGGACCCGTGGCTATCCGGTTTTGCCATCAGCTACTACTTCTTCGGCTACGTGCTCATGGGCATGTTGACCCTGCTGACCGGAATCCCGGCAGCGATAACGTTCAACCTGGGGCTGGCTCTGCTCTTTGCCCTCACTGTGACCGGCTCGTTCAGCCTGCTGTACAACCTCGTGCGCAGCCGTGAAGGGAGCGGCCCCGGCGGATCGTTTTCTCCGATCTCTACCCTGCTGTTTTCCCTGCTCGGCCCACTTTTTCTGGTCGGCATCGGCAACCTGGAGGGTGTGTTCGAGCTGCTGCACGCGAAGGGGTGGGGAACGCCGGCTTTCTGGCAATGGCTGGACATCAAGAACCTGGCCGCCGCGCCACCGACTCCCACCTGGCACCCCGTAGACAACTGGTGGTGGTGGCGCGCCTCACGTGTGATCCACGATCAGATGCTCGGCATCGACTCCGAGGTGATCGACGAGTTCCCGTTCTTCAGCTTCCTGCTCGGCGACATGCACCCCCATGTCCTGGCGTTGCCTTTTGTCCTGCTGGCCTTGGCCTTGGCCTTCAACATGCTGAAGTCCGGCACGCGGCACGCTGCCTGCGAAACGAAAACCGATGAACGCGAGCCGAATTCACCATTCATCGTTCATCGCTCTTCGTTCATCCTTCCGGCCCTTTGCCTTGGCGCGCTCGGCTTCCTGAACAGTTGGGATTTCCCGACCTACACGCTAATCTTCATCGGTGCGTACGCCATCGCCCAGTATGTGCAGCCGGAACGGGAAGTCCGTAGTTGGCTCTCTGACGTTGCGAGCACAGGCATTACGCTGGTTGCTGCTGGCCTGCTGCTCTATCTGCCATTCTACGTGGGGTTCCAGTCACAGGCCGGCGGCCTGAAACCGGTCGTACTCACCAAAACGAAGTTGCACCAGTATCTGATTATCTTCGGCGTCTTCGACGTGGCCATCATGGCACTGCTGGCGACGCAGGCGCCGGGCTGGTGGAGGTCGCGCCGTCGCGAAACTGCCGGCGGCAAACGAGGGTGGCTGGACGCCCTGATCGTAGCGGTCGTCACCGGCCCGCTGTTCTTCATCGGGCTGCTATTTCGCTGGTGGACCGTCGCCTTTGTCACGGCGTTGGTGGCCATCACCGCCCTGGCCCTGTGGCAACGCGCATCATCCGATGAGCCAGGCACGAACCTGCCTCCATCTTTCTCACCGTCGCTGGTCTTTGTGCTGGTGCTGATTCTCGCCGGCCTGGCCCTCACCCTGAGCACCGAGTTTGTCTACATTGACGACACCTTCCACTCGCGGATGAACACCGTGTTCAAGTTCTACTTCCAGGCGTGGACGCTGCTTTCACTCGCCGCTGCCTACGCCGTCTACCGCCTGCTGGGCCGGTCGTGGAAGCGACGGGGCGCGGCCCACTACCTCTTTGGCGCAGGCATGGCCGTCATGGTCACCGCCGGCCTGGTCTATCCGGTGATGGCCGCGTACAGCAAAGCGGGTGGCTTCCGTGGCCCACCGACGCTCGACGGCTGGGAATCGCAACTGGGCCGCATCCGGCCGGACGACTACGCGGCCTTCGAGTGGCTACAAGCGAACGTGCGTGGACAACCGGTGCTCCTGGAGGCCACCGGCGGCTCGTACTCCGACGCCAACCAAATTTCCGCGTCCACCGGGTTGCCAACGCTGTTGGGATGGGGCGGGCACGAACTGCAATGGCGCGGCAATTATGACGAGCCGGGCCGCCGCGAGCCGGACATCGCCACGATCTATCGCACGACCGATGCCGGTCAGGCCCAGGAACTGCTGGACAAGTACGGCGTCGAGTACGTTTACGTCGGCCCGGTTGAGCGGCAGAAGTATGGGTTGACGGCGGCACAGGTCAACAAGTTTGGCCGGTTCATGGATGTGGTGTACGAACAGGGCAACGTGATGATATTCCGACGACGAGGGTGATCGATGGCACGACGGAGAAAACCGAAACGAATCCCTGAGCAGGACGCCCGACCAGCGGAGACAGCGGCAGCCACTGTCGCCAAAACGGTTCCTGTGCCGATAGCAGCCGGCGAGGCGCGGGTCTCTCTGGGCTGGCTGACCCTGGAACGCGTCCTCTACGCCCTGATACTGCTGATCGCCGCCGGCCTGCGCTTCGGCAGGCTGGGGCGTTGGCCGCTGTCGCAAGCCGAGGCGGCCACGGCCCTCGACGCCTGGCACTTCCTGCGAGGTGCCGGCGGGAGCGTCCTCGGCCACAGCCCATTGTTGTTCAACAGCGATCTGGCGACCTTCGCGCTCTTCGGCAGTGGTGACGCGCAGGCCCGCATGGTCGCGGCCCTGTTCGCTTTGGCGCTGATCGCGCTGCCATTCCTGCTCCGGCCGATCCTGGGCCGAAGCGGTGCGCTGATGGCGGCGCTGTTCCTGGCCATCTCCCCCACGCTGCTCTTCTTCTCGCGCCAGGACGTGCCGGCGGTGATAGCTGCCACCTGCGCGCTAGGCGTGCTGGCCGGTCTGACACAATTCCATCACCTGGGCGACCGCCGCGCCCTCTACCTGGCCGCTGTCTTCCTTGGGCTGGGTCTCGCGTCCGGCCCTTCGTTCTACATGCACGTCTTCCTGTGGGGGCTGTTTGTCCTCGGGGCCGTTGCGGCCAGGCAGAAGCTGTCCGTCTTGAAGTCATGGCCCGAACCGGCATGGCTTGCCCAAGCCGGCGTCATCGTCGCCGGCACCTTCTTCCTGGCATCCACCGCCTTGCTGACCAACTGGGCCGGTCTGCAGGCCGCAGTCGCGCTACCCGGTGCCTGGTTGCACACCTTGCGCCCCACGCCGTCCGGCTATCCCTGGTCCTACTACGTCTCCAAACTCGCGCTCTACGAACCGCTGGCCCTGCTGTTTGGATTGGCTGCCATCGCCAGCCTGGTGCGTCACCGCCGGCTGGAGGTGGCCTTGGCGGCGGTCTGGTTCGTCGCTGCCTTGCTGGCCTACAGCACATTGGGTGCGAGTCGGGCGCCATCCAACCTGGTGGTCATCGTTCTGCCCCTGACCCTGCTTGCTGGAGGAGCCGCCGGCCAATTGCTGGACGAGGTGACCGAGAAGGCAGAGTGGGGAGTCGAGGGGGCGTACCTGGGGCTGGCCTCGTTGGTCGCCGTATTCGCTGTGCTGAATCTACACGCCTACGCGAACTCCGGCACCGACCGCTACCTGGGTCTGGCGTCAGTCGGCCTGGCCACCCTGCTCGTTCTGCTGGCGCTGGTTGGCTATTGGAGCGGGCTGGGAGGCGTGATCCGCGCCGGAGGGCTGGCCTTGCTGCTTTTCCTCACGCTGGGGACGGTGCGCAGCGCCTGGAACTTGAGTCTGGAACGGGCCGACAACCCGGCCGAGCCGTTGATGACCGCCGCGACCTCTCCCGACGTGCGGCAAATACCGGTGACGATCGCCAACATCTCCAATGAGCGTCTGCGCGATCGGGAGACAATAGAGATTGCGTACCACGAGTCGTTGGGGGCCGTGATCGGCTGGTACGTGCGAGACTTCGACACCGTGCGTGCGCTCGCCGGCCTAGACTCGCCGAGTCTACCGCCGGTCGTCATCATGCCTTTCTCAAACGAGCCGCCGCCCTTGGGTGGAGGCTACATCGGCCAACGGTTCCATTTGCGCCGGACATGGGCGTGGCCCGAGTTGCGGGGCCGAGAGCGCGCCCGCTGGCTCTTCTACCGCGATGTAACCACCGGATACACCAACACCGACGTGATCGTCTATGTGCAGGTGCCGGAAAAGTGACGCGTGATGCGTGAAGCGTCGAGCAAGAGGGGAGCGCATTCCATGAACGAGACAGGCACGGTTGTGTTTGAGACTATCGAAAGCCATGTGCTGCGAGACAACCCGTTGGGCGATTCTCCCGTCCGTCGGGTGCCCGTCTACCTGCCGCCGGGGTACGCGGAAAGCGACCGCGCCTACCCGGTCGTATTCGTCCTCACCGGCTTCACCGGTCGTGGGACGATGCTGCTCAACGACTCGGCCTGGGACGAGAACCTGGCCCAGCGCATGGATCGCCTGATCGGCGAAGGACGCTCACAGCCGATGATCTTGGTGATGCCAGACTGCTTTACGGCGCTCGGAGGAAGTCAGTATTTGAACTCGACCGCCGTTGGGCGCTACGAGGACCACATCGTGGAGGAGCTGGTTCCGCTGATCGACCGCCGCTACCGCACAAAAGCGCTGGCCGGCTTTCGGGCGCTGATGGGCAAGTCGAGTGGAGGATATGGGGCGATTGTGTTGGCGATGCGCCATCCCGACCTGTTCCACGCCTTTGCCTGCCACAGCGGCGATATGTACTTCGAGTATTGTTACCAGCCGGAGTTTCCACAATTCCTGACCCGCATCGGGAAATTCGGCGGCGTAGAGAACTTCCTGGCCCAGGTTGCGGCCATGCGCCCCAAGGACGGCGATTTCCACTTGGTGTTGAACACGCTGGCGATGGCGGCCTGTTACAGCCCGAATCCCGCATCACCCTACGGCTTCGATCTCCCGTTCGACGAGGAGACCGGCGAACTGCGGGAGGAAGTGTGGCAGCGTTGGCTGGCGTGGGACCCGGTCCGCATGGCGGAGCAGCGCTTGGACGCCCTGCGCCAGATGAAGCTGATCTTCCTGGACTGCGGCACGCGGGATGAGTTCAACCTGCAGTGGGGAGCACGGATCGTCGCTCGTCGCCTGACCGCGGCCGGCCTGACTGTCCGGCATGAGGAATTCGACGACGGCCACCGAAACATCACCTATCGCTATGACGTTTCGTTGTCCGCCATCTCCGAGGCGTTCCCGGCATAGGCGTGGCTTGTACGCTTGCCGGAGGGGCGTTTAGGTTTAGGGGGTATCTCCTAAATTCGTCGGGGGAGAAAGAGGGTTGTCATTCCGAGCGAAGCCGAAGGAACTTTCCTGTTTGGTGTAGGGGGAATTACACCGAAGGGAAGAGAGATGCTGCCTGGGCTTATGCCCGGCAGCGTACTAGAAACCAGACGGACAACCACTCTACCACGGCAGATCGAAGTACTCTTTCTCTCCGATCCAATCGGCCAGGTGGGAGTAATGCTCAACGATGATGGCCAGATCGTCGTCGAACTCCATAGCTATGATATGGCGCTCTTCCGGTTCGTAATACCGGATCACATGACGGTTCGGTTCTAGCGTTTCGCAGTCAATCGTCTTTATGTCGTCAAATCCCAAACCCATGATGGCCATTATTTCCCTGATGAGCAAGACTCGTCCGCGAATCATCAAGGCATCGGCGCCGGACCCCAGCGGGCCGTAGGTCTCTTCGATCAGCGTTCTTACGCTGTTAGGCACGATTTCCTCCCTCTCCAATCTACTCGTCGTGGTCAGTACGTTTTCCGGTTTCATCAGGCAAGCACATTGTAGCACAAGTCAGCGCTCTTGCCAAGCGAGCGGTCAGAAATGGGTATGACGCGAAACTGTGGGGAGTTGTCAGCGCTGTCCTTACTACCGTCACCATACGTGGGTCCACACTTTTGCGCTATTCCCGTCAGAAATAGCCGGGCAAACTCTGACCAGACATTAGCAAGTGCAGGAATGGGTTATGGGCCCGCTCGATCGCTATGCTGCTCGCCGGACCGTGACCCGGATACACCGCTAGCTCATCGGGGAGCGCCAGCAACACGGTTCGCAGTGAGTGGACCAGATCGTCGAGCGAACTTCCCGGAATGTCATAGCGGCCAATGCCGCCGGCGAAGAGCGTATCCCCGGTGAACACGGCGTCAGCGGTCACCAGGCAAATGCCGTCCGGGCTGTGGCCCGGCGTGTGCCGAACGGTAAACTGGGTTTGCCCGATCCGAAACTCCTCACCCTCTTCCACAAAGCCGTCCGGCTCCGGTGGGTCGTCAACTCGCAATCCGAACTGCGCGGCGCGGATCTGGGCGGAAGCCAGCAACTCGCGCCCATCGCGATGAATGTAGAAGGGAGCGTTCGTTTCCTCTTGCAACGGGCGCACCGCGTCCACGTGATCAAAATGACTGTGGGAGTTGACGATTCGCTTGAGGTTCAGATCGTAGTGACGCAACAACTCAACGATTTTATCCGCGTCTCCACCGGGATCGATCACCAGCGCTTCCCTGGTATCGCGGTCCCAAACCACGTAACAGTTCACCTGGAGGAGGCCAACCGTCAGGCAATGGATCATCGGTTTCGTGCTCGGTTCTTTTGTCAATCCGCTGCTCCCTTCACCGTGGGGTTTGGTATCACCCACTCCCACCAAGGCACACACGACAGATCACAAGGCGTCGGCCGGTAGCCGACCGGTGCGTAGAAACGTCCATAACCGACGAGGCTGGTGCAGACCGTGACGGAACGTCATCCACAGGAGAATGAGCAAGCCGCCCAGTTCCCAGCCCCACAACTCACGTCGCTTCGTGAATGTGGCCAGGTACGCTCGTCGGATGTCCCTCTGCTCCGACCCGGCTTTCTTCCATTCATGAAACCGCCAGCCACGCAGCGGCCAGAAGAATGTGTCTGGGAAGAACCACAGCCGGTCAATGGCCGCGTGCCCCAGGTAGGCCAGGACGTAGGGGCGCACCCGGCGATGTTTCCGGCTGGAGATGGCGAGAACAAGAAGATTCCCCAGCAGCGTATGGGCAAACAGCACAGCCGCGTGATAACGTTCGTAAAAGTAGGCCCAGGCCAGCGGTTTGTCAATGATGTCGGGAAGCACCGCGGCAATGGCGACCAGCCGGTAATCGGTCGTGCGCAGGGCAGGGAATCGTCGCTGTAGCAAGTTCAAAGCACCCCACGTATAGGCTACATGGCTTTGTGGCAGCAAGGTTTTGTCTCCTGGTCTTGCTGAGTATGAAACTGGCCGGGTCAAGTGCCGGCCATCACGCGCTCACCTGATCGGACAGACCCGCTCTGGGGCCTGTGGAAGGCGTAGGGGTTATTCTATGACGGAATGGCTTCTGTGTCAAATGAGCGATAGCGGTGGGGTGTCCGTCAAAGTTTTGCGCGGGAACAGCAGAGCTGCAGCCTCGAATTCATTCGCAGGCTGAAGGCTGGCGCAAGGAAGTGACGGACACCCGTGACGGTGGACATGCGCGCGGTGTGCGGCATCTTGACAGGACGTCACTTCTATTCTATACTGTAGCTGTACGGACTGTTTCTTGCACAGGGCGAGTCTGTGCCGGATCTGTGGGGAGGAGACCAAGCATGGCGACGATTCTGATTGTGGACGATGAGGCCGATGTAGCGAAGACGATTGAGCTGGGGCTGCGCCGCCGGGACTTCCAGACGGCTGTTGTGCACAGCGGTGTGGAGGCGCTCAAAGCGGCTCGCCGCCAACGCCCCGATTTGATCATCCTAGACATCATGATGCCCAACATGGACGGGTTGGAGGTGTGCCGCCGGCTGCGCAGTGATGCGCTGCTTTCCGACGTGCCGATCCTATTCCTGACGGCCAAAGGCAAGATCGATGACAAGATTGAAGGCTTTCAGGCCGGGGCGGATGATTATCTGGGGAAGCCGTTCCACCTCGAGGAACTGGCGCTGCGGGTGCGAGCCTTGTTGCGTCGCACGATGACGCAGGCCAAAGAAGAACCGGTGTCCGTGCTCACCGTCGGGGATTTGAAGCTGGACTGCCGGACGTTTGAAGTGCAGGCGGGAGAGCGCCGGGCCCTGCTGACCCCAGTGGAATTCGATCTCCTCTATCACTTGATGAGTCGTGCGGGCCAGGTCTTCTCTAGCGATCGTCTTCTTCAGGAGGTCTGGGATTTCCCGTACGACACCGGAAGCCCCGACCTGGTGCGCATGCACGTCCGGAATCTTCGCGGAAAGGTGGAGACGGACCCCCGACACCCCAGTTACATCCGCACAATCTCACGCCACGGCTATACGGTTCCGGCACCTGAATAAGTTCGCCACTCTTTACGCGAAGTTTACGAAACATTCACGCCAGTCTTATGGACAATCCTTCGTGTTTGTGGTTGACTGGTAGGTGATGGGTGAAAGTCGCCGCAAACCCAGATTGATTTGCCAACCTTCATAGCCCGGCACAGCAACCAGAGGTTCAAACCATTATCGGAACGTCTGTAACGGAGTGGGCGCAATAGACCCGGTGACGACAATAGACACAATCGACCTGTTGGAATCTGCCCGCCGCGTCGAGAGGCTCCTGGCCACATTGGCGGATGCTCACGACCTGCCGGAGCAGGTGACCCGTGGCATCCAGGAGGCCTTCTCGCCGCAAGGCGAGGCCTTCTCGCCGCAAGGCGAGGCCTTCTCGCCGCAAGGCGTGGCCTTCGCCTGGTCCCAGAGAGACACTCTGGACATTGCGGCCATCGCGGGCGATCCGGGCAATGGGTTGCTCCCCGGCCAGGTGTGGCCGGCCACCGATCTGGTGCCGGTCGAATCGATACCGATCACCACCGGCATGGCGTTGCCGATTCGACAGTCGTTCCCGCAAGGGGCTTCAGGTTACCCGGGTTTTGCCTTTCCGCTGATGATTAGCGTTGAGGAGCGCCCGCTTGGTTTCCTGCTGATCTGGGCGACTGCGGCGGACTTCTTCTCGCCCGAGGCGCTGGCCGTCTTGCAATCCGTTGCCCTGCACGTGGCACTGGCGGTAAACCGTGACCGAGAACGCTCCTCGATGCGTCTGACCGGCGACGTCGTAATGCTCACTGAGGTAGTGGGAGAACTCACTCGGAGCCTGGACCTGAGCAACACGCTGCGGGCGACACTGCGTGGGGTGATGCACTTGAGCAAAGCCGATGCGACAGAGGTTGTGTTGTTCCAGCCGAACTCCGGCACCGTTGACTTCGCGCTCGGTCTCCTCGACGGGGAATGGGTCGGCCCGGGCAAAGTCCCTCACCTGTACACCCCGGAGCAGAACGCGATCTCAAATCTGCGGAATGCGTTGCGGTTGCCAGATATCCAGTCCCTACCCGCCGTCCTTGACACCAGGGCCGCCCCGCCCGCCCCGTTCCAATCGTACATCGTGGTTCCGCTCCGTATTCGCGACACGCTGGTCGGGTTGCTGACGGCTGCCAGCCACCTGCCGGATTCGTTTGACCCCAGCGATCAACAGTTCCTGCAACTCCTTGGCAGCCAGGCCGCTTCCGCCATCCGCAATGCCCAGTTGTACGAAGAATCACGGCGACACCTGCGCGAAACGCGGGCCTTATTCGCGATCGGGCAGAGCATTGCTTCCACGCTGGATCTGGACGAGGTGTTGGACCTGGTCGTCAGGCTGGCGACGAAGACGATTCCGGCGGCGACCAAATGCGTGATCCACTTGCCGAACGAGGAAGGAACCCAACTGGTTGCCACAGCCGTGGGCAGTCACGACGGTCGCCCGCTGAACCGCCGCCCCCTCCCGATCGACCAGGGCATCGCCGGCTCGGCCATGGCCGAGCTACGCACGATTCTGGTGCCCGATTGCGCAAAAGACTCCCGCTACCTCGATCTGGGAACCAATCCCCGTTCCCTGGTTTCCGCACCGCTGCTGTCGTCCGAGAAGAAGGCCATCGGTGTGATCACGGTGGATAGCGATGATCCGGACAGCTTCACCGCCGATGACAGTCGCCTGCTCACCACCTTTGCCACTCAAGCAGCCATCGCGATCGAGAACGCCCAGTTGTTTCGCCGCCTGCAGGGAGCGTACCGGGAGTTGGAGGACAAACAGGCAGAAATCCTCAAGAGCAAGAACACGTTGCAAGCGCTGTTCGATGGGATCACTGACGGAATCTCCATCATCGACCGGGATTATGGCGTCTTGGCAATCAACCGGGCGAATGTCCGCTTCGTGGGGAAGCCGCATGATGCCATCTTGGGGGAGCGCTGCTACAAGCTGTTTTGGGATCGGGATGCGCCGTGCGAAGAGTGCCCGGCCACCGAGACGTTCACTACCGGCTTGCCGGCCATCGCCGCTCAGCAGGTGTTGCGCGAGGGCCGAACCGCCAAGACGTTCGAAGCACAGACGTATCCTCTGGCCGATGAGCAAGGCCGGACCAGTCAGGTCATCTTCCTGGCGCGCGACGTCACCGACCGGCGCGAGCTTGAAGCATCGCTGGCCAGATCGGCGACCATGGCGGCCGTCGGGCAATTGGCGGCCGGCCTGGCTCACGAGATCAACAACCCGCTTACGGTTATCCTCGGCAACGGACAGATGCTGCTGGAAGATGTGCCCCCCGATCACCCGGACTACCCGATGGTTCAGATGATCGTTAGCGCCGGCGATCGAGCAAGGCGGGTGATCGACCGCTTGCTCGATTTCTCTGCCCAAGAGGGCCTGGAGTTGAGCACAGTTGACCTCAACGAGACTATTACGTCCGCCACAGGGCTGGTGGCTCACGCTCTGCGCGAGCGCGAAGTGCATACCATCACGCACCTGCAACCGGACCTCCCACATATGCAAGGCTACGTGGGCCATCTCCAAACCGTTTGGATGAATCTGATCCTGAACGCGGTAGATGCGGTGCAAGGGGATCAAGCCGATCACGAGATCACGATCTCATCACGACAGATTGACGCCGATCACCTGCAGGTGGAAGTAGCAGATCGTGGCTGCGGCATCCCGGCGGGGGCCATGAAACGCGTATTCGAACCGTTCTACAGCACCAAAGAGCCCGGCCGCGGAGCCGGCCTGGGGCTCTACACGTCTTACCACATCGTACGACGTCACCATGGAACGCTTTCCGTGCGCAGTGAAGAGGGGCAAGGTACCACAGTGACCGCCACCCTGCCGCTGCGTCACACGCCGCGCGATGAAAATCCGGGGAACTCTCCGGCGACAAGCCAGTTGTTTGAAGTGGGGATTCCCGCATCAAGACAAGACACAGGCGATGAAGATGAGAATGAACAAGCGACGTGAGACCCGGAGGCAGACAAGCGCGCGTGCTAACCTGCTACGCGGCGGGCTGGTTCTGTGGCTGGCGCTCAGTGGATGCAAACTGGTCGTCTACCACCGGCCACCGTGGATAGCCGAGCAGCAGCCAACAGCTACCGCGACGGTCGAGGCAACCGCGACGCCCGCAGCGGGCACCGGAAGATTGCAGTCGTTGCCGGCCGGGACGCCCACCGCTATGGCGAGCCCACCACCGACGAACACGGCCAACCCGTCGCCGACGGTAACGCCAACGCCAACCGAGGATCTGTCTTTCGTGGTTTACACCGTGGTATCCGGCGACACCTTGTACGAGATCGCCACCACCTACGGCTCAACGGTGGAAGCCATCCAACAAGTCAACAACCTGCCCGACCCGGATCTGATCATCGTCGGACAGCAGTTGATCGTGCCCATGCCGGGACACCTTCCCACGCCCCTCCCGGCAACCGCGACCTCAATTCCTACCATCACGCCCACGCCAACGGCCACCGCTACGGCCACGGTGACTCCCACCCAAACCGCGACCCCTACGGCAACGCCCACGATCACGCCCCTGCCAACCTACACGCCCTATCCGACGTATACGCCGTATCCCGTGCCTACGACTGCGAGCGGTGGCGACACCGGGGGTGGGGATACGGGCAGCGGCGATACGCCCTCACCCACACCGCCGGCAACCTACACGCCCTACCCCACCTACACACCTGACCCGATCCCGACTCCGATCAAGTAGGATGTGCGGGGGTGGAGCAGGGCGGGAAACCAGCCCTGTAGCGCGCGCTCCGCGCTCATGGGAACTAGCGCATCTAATCGTGAGGGGAGTCGGATAGCCCACCCATTTCTTAACCACAGATTACGCCGGATGCTGCCCCTTCTGTGGAAGGGCTGCATCCGCGATTTCACCGCTGTTATTGCTGTTTCATCAGCGTAGCGTAATGTATCATCTCAATAACCTGGGGAACGCCCCCCGGCCCCCAATTCTGGGGGAGCACATGCCCCCCAGAGTTGGGGGGGTTGCCCCCCAAAGTTGGGGGGGTTGCCCCCCAAAGTTGGGGGG
>CAZDTE010000061.1:0-19178 GCA_964508275.1 uncultured Ardenticatenales bacterium | reverse complement strand
GGCCCCCAATTCTGGGGGAACATGCCCCCCAATTCTGGGGGAACATGCCCCCCAATTCTGGGGGAACATTCCCCCCAAAGTTGGGGGGTTAGGGGGGCCTGGCTGAGTAGCAACGGGTAGGTGTAGTTGGGAGCAGAACAATTGGGATGTGTTAGGGTGGGATATGGAGAGAGAAGCGACGGCCTGTGACCCGGAACCTGGACCGCAGGGCTCCGCGCCCTAAGGCGTGGCCATCCCGGTCCGCCGCGCGACGCCTGCTGAAGGCGGTCATGTCGCTGCTCATCGCTCTGATGGTGGCCGGTTGCACGCCGTCACGTCGCCCGCCCTCGACGCCGTCGCCGGCGCTATCCCCTCCGCCGCCGGCGACGATGCGCGCTCTCGTCCCTACGTTCACGCCGCGCCCGATGCCTCGGCCATCACCAACCGCCACGCCGGCCCCATCCGAGCGGTTGCGAGCCGCCGAGGCATTCCGGCGCGTCGGCGATTTCGATGCGGCCGTGGCCGAGTACGCGGCGATCCTGGCCGACCCCGACGCGGCAGACGCCACCGAGGCGTTGTTTCGGCTGGGCGACACGCAGTACCGCGCCGGTCAGAATCTGCTTGCTGCCGAAACTTTGCGCCAGTTTGTGGACCAGCACGCCGGCAGCCGCTGGGTCCCGTTCGCCCGCTTCCTGCTCGGCGAGATCGCCCGGACTGCCGGTACGTGGGACGAGGCGATCCAGCATTTCGAGACATACGACGCGACGAGCGACGCCATCGCCCCATACGTTGCCGAGCGCCTGGCCGAAGCGTACGAAGCATTGGGACAGGACAACGAGGCCATCGAGCAGTACCGGCGCATCGTACTCGACCCGGGAGTGGATCGCGTTTGGCGCACGCTCACCGCCGAGCAGATCGCCACCGCCTACTTCGAGGCCCACCAGTACGACCAGGCGTTGGCCTGGTACGACATCGTGCTGGCCGACGCCCGCATCGGGTACTACCGCGCTGAGATGGAGTACCAGGCCGGCCTGGCGCTGGAGGGGCTGGGCCGAGACGAAGAAGCCTGGCAGCGGTTCGCCACCGTTGTGGTGCAGTACCCGGCCACAACCCACGCCGCCAGTGCGCTGGAACAGTTGCAGGTCGTCCGCTACCGGGTCAACCCATACCAGCAAGGGCTGGTCCAGTTTTACAACAGTCAGTACCCGCAGGCGATCACCCTCTTCCGCCGCTATCTCGAAACCCCCGAAGCCGCCTACGCACCGCAGGCACAGTTTTACATCGCCCTGGCCTACGACCGGCAAGGGGACGTCGAAGCGGCCATCCGCGAGCTCGATTCCCTGCGCCGTGACTTCCCGCAGAGCGACAAGGCCGCCCAGGCGCAGTTGGAAAAGGCGCGGACCTACGCGGATGCCGGTCAGACAGGCGAGGCGCTGGCTGCCTACGGCGCGTTGGCGCGCGACAGGCCGGACGATCCGTTGGCCCCCAAGGGATTGTGGCAAGGTGCAGAACTGTTCGCGCAGATCGGGCAGAACACCGACGCAGCGGCCGCTTACGAGGCGTTGGCTGCTCAGTACCCGGGCGATGACGGGGCCGACGACGCCCTGGACAGGGCCGCGCTCCTGCGCTACCGGGCCGGCGCGCTGGGCGCCGCGCAGCGCAACTGGCTGGGACTAGCCACGGCGTACCCCCGATCCGACTTGCGCGCCAAAGCTCTCTACTGGGCCGGCAAGATCGCCGCAGCGGATGGGGATGCGCCGCGCGCCGAGTCGCTGTGGCGTGAGGCCGCCCGCGCCAACCCGGAGGGCTTCTACGGCCAACGGGTCGCCGACCGCCTGGCCAACCGGCAGCTGGCGGCCATCCCGCAACCGTTGCGCGGCGTCGAACCGTCCGCTGTCGAGTGGCAGGCGCTGGAAGCCTGGCTGGCGAGCTGGGCCACCGAGCCGATCACAGCCACTGCGCTGGACGCCGTCCCCGGCCTGTTGGCCGAGTCGATCAAGGGCGAGCTGGCGTTCCGCCGAGGAGAAACCTTGCTGGCGCTCGGCCTGCGCACCGAGGCATCCGACGAGTTCCACCGGCTCCTCGATGCGCACGCCAACAACGTGTGGGCGCTTTACGCGCTGGCCCATTTTTTCCGGGATGTGGGGCTACCCAGCCTGGCGATTTCCGCTGCCGAGCAGATCGCGCACCTTTCGCCGGCGAATGCGATGTCCGAAGCACCCGTCGCGCTGCAACGCCTGGTCTACCCGATCCCGTTCGCCGATCTGTTGGTAAGCGAGGCGGGGACCTGGGAAATCGACCCCCTCTTGCTGGCCAGTTTGATCTGGCAAGAGAGCCGGTGGGAGCCTTCGGCCACCTCTGCCGCACAGGCAATTGGCCTTGCTCAGGTCATCCCGGACACCGGCCGGTGGATCGCGTTGCAACTGCGCCGCAGCGACTTTGCGCCGGATGATCTGTACCGGCCCATCGTCGGCCTGGAGTTCGGCGCGTACTACCTGGCGCGCCAACTGGACGCCTTCGACGGCGATCTGCTGCGCGCCTTGGCGGCGTACAACGCTGGCCCAGGCAATGTACAGCGCTGGGACGATCCGGACACCGACCTCTTTATGGAGAACATTGCGCTGGAGGAAACACGTCTCTATCTGGAGCGCATCTACGCCCACTACCGGGCCTACGAGGCGGCTTACCGGAGAGGTTGAGGTTCGGGGCATCGGGGCACCACGAAATTGCCATAACCACCATTTGAAGGTATACTATGGGCACGAGCAGAGGCATGAACGGATTGTAAGACCAGAGCCCTAAGCCTTTCATATTCCGTTCATCTGGATCGAGTATAATGTCGACAGGTGTAACTGGCGTCACGCTTCGCGTGTGATGTTGAATCCTGTTGCAGACGATTGGAGTCCCGTATCTGCTGGAGTCTCAAAGCATCTTATGTTTTGCCCCCGGCCCGTGGCACGACCTGTGGCGGAACCGTCACCAGATTCTGTCGCGGCTGGCGCAGTGGAATCGTGTGCTCTATGTGGAGCCGAGGAGCTATTTGCGCCCCGTCTGGCGGCAGATAAGACGGGGGAGATTCGATTGGCGAAGCGTGCGGCAGCCAGGGTTGGAGACGGTGGCTCCGAACTTGTGGGTACACCACACGCCGACCTGGGCGCCACGGAGCGACCGAACGCCCCTGGGCAGCGCCACAAAATGGGCTCGGGATACGGCGTTGCGCCGGGCGATCCGGCACGCGGGCTTGCACAGGCCGCTGCTGTGGCTGTTTCTGCCCGACCAGGGAGACTTGATTGGACGGTTCCAGGAGCGATTGGTGATTTACCATGCTGTGGACGAATACACCGGCTATGACGGCGTGCGCGATGCACTGAAGCCTGTCCTGCGCGAGATGGAGATCGACATCATGCGCCGCGCTGATCTGGTGTTCGTCACCTCGCCTAACCTGTTCGAGGCGAAGCGCCCGTATAACCCCCACACCTATCACGTGCCCAATGCCGTGGACTACGCCGCCTTCGCGCGGGTGCTGGACGCCGACACCCTCCCGCCAGCGGATGTCGCCTCTTTGCCACGTCCGCTCATCGGCTACGTGGGCGCGATCAACGACAAGCTGGACCTTGGTCTGATTCGCGCCGTGGCTCAGGCAGTTCCGGACGGCTCGGTCATCCTGGTGGGTGCGGTGCGGTCGCAGGATGAAGATGGCCTGCGCGCACTCAACGCTTGCCCGAACGTCCATTTCTTGGGCTTGAAGCCGGTGGACCGGGTGCCGCACTACATCAAGGCGAGCGCTGTCTGCCTGCTGCCTTATAGGATGAACGAGTGGACGCGGCACATCGATTCGCTCAAGCTGTACGAGTACCTGGCCTGCGGCAAGCCGGTGGTCGCCGTGGACCTGCCGACGGTGCGCCCGTTCGCCGATCTACTGTGGATCGCCGGTGACGCCGAATCGTTTACGCGCGCAGTGCGTAAGGCGTTGCGAGAGGACGATCTGGCCGTGGTGAGCCAGCGCCGGGCGCGGGCGCAAAATGAAACATGGGACCGGCGAGTGGCCACCTTATCAGCATACATCGAAGCCGCACTTTCCCGCCGGGAAGGAGCGCGCGCGTGAGCTTCGGCTCCTGCCTGGGTCGGCGCGCGGTCGTGGCCACCATGCTGTCACACAGCCAGGCACAGAAGCGTCTCGGACCAAACGCGCGCCGGTTGACCGATCGGTACGGGCACTGGATGGTCCGCCTGTTCGGATACCCGCTGGCCGTGGGCATCCGCCAGCGTGCACGCGCCGTGTTGGAAGCGCTCGCTCCCCGGCCGGGTGAGCGAATCCTGGATGTCGGATGCGGGATCGGCTACTACGTTTTCGAGTTAGCTACCCGATTCCGGTGTCACGCGTACGGCATCGACCTGGATGCAGAAGACGTCAGGCTGGCCGGCATGGTGAAGCGCAGATTGGAAGCGGACACGGCCTGTTTTGGAGTGGCCGATGGGGCAGAACTGCCGTTTGCTCAAGACACGTTCGACAAAATGCTGTGCAGCGAGGTGATCGAACACATCCGGGATGATGTCGCTTTCCTGGCCGGGCTGCGGCGCGTGCTGCGGCCTGGCGGGCGACTAGTGCTCACGACTCCCTGGGCCTCACAGATGCAGGAGTTCGCGGCGGTGGACATGACCATCCGCTATGCCGGCGCTGTGCAGAGCGCGTCCAACGTCGAGCGGGAAAGGCCGGACCACCACGGGCACGTCCGTAATGGCTACACAGTGGAGGGCATGGAGGAACGGTTGGCGGCGGCGGGCTTCCGACTTACCAGCCACCGCCTGATCTTGAAGCAGTACAGTTCGTGGGGTATCCGGTTGGGGATGGCCGGTTTTCCGATAGGTTATCCCCTCTCGATGCTGGATGCGTTTTCATCAAGGGCAGGTTCCTGCCTGGTTGTTGTAGCAGAGAAGGTTGGCCCAGGTCCGGGCCGGGGACGCAGCGACCACTTCCCGGCGGCAAGAGCGCGATCTGGGCACGGGTCCCGGACATGAGCCAGAAGGTCTAGAAAGGCAGGTCATGCAAGAAAACGAATTCCTTGTCTACATGCGTATTATCCGCCGCCGGTGGTGGCTGATCCTCTTCCTGTTTACGGTGACTATGGCCGTGATCTTCCTGACCTCGTTCTCGGCAAAGCCGGTTTACCAGGGCAAGGTGCGCATTCAGGTGGTGGCCTCGGAATCTGGCGGGGTCTCCCTTTTCTCACAGGCCCGCAGCGCGCCCACACAGGAGCAGATCCGGGCAGCCCAGGAGGGGTTCCGCTCCGCCCTGTTCAGTGGAACGGTGGCCTGGCAGACCATAGCCCAACTCAACCTGAGCATCAGCGCGGCAGACCTGCTCGATCACCTGGACTTCAAGGTGGAAGGCGATTTCATCAACGTGACCTACTCGGCGGACAGCCCGCAGGAGGCCGAGAAGATCGTGACCACACACGTTGAAAACTCCTTGCAGTACCATCGCCAGCTGCAAGCCAGGCCGGCAACCGTGTTACGAGAATTCGTCTCCACCGAGATCGAGACGGAAGAAAAGCGCTTGGCCGCAGCCCGCAAGAACATGCTCGACTTCAAACTAGCGAACAACCTGGACGACCTTGACCGCGAGATTGCGGCATACCAGGACGAGATTCGTAACCTGCAACTCGAACGAGACCGGGTCAAGACCACGATCCAAGCCGAAGAGGCGACCGCCAAGCTCTACAAAGCGGAGGAGGAAAAAGCCATTGAGGCGTCTGAAGAAGCGGACGCTCGGAAGGCGACGACCACGCGCGACTACTACGTGTCGGCAGCACGCAGCTACATCCAACTGGCGCTTGCGGCCCAGACCCGCGCAGATGCCGCCAAGGTGCGGCAACAGGACCTGGAGCGGATGATCGCCCGGCGCGAATCGGAACTCTCCACACTAATCAGCCTGAACGATCGGTTATCCGATCTGCAAGAGGAGGTGAACGAGGCAGCGGCCAACCGCAACTTCCTGCTTGGCAAGCTCAACGAAGCGCGATTGAAGGAAGACCAGGCCCTGAAAGCGGGCTTCATCCAGGTGATCGAACCGGCACGCGAGCCGGACCGACCCGCTCCCTCCCAATTGCCCAGTATTGCCTTGGTCGGGGCCATCACCAGCCTGCTGGCAGGCATCATCCTGGCCTTCCTGCTCGAGTTCCTTGCGGTGCTGGGCCGGGAAGCCGGCCAGGGCAGAGAGCGCTAGGGCGATGTCACGAGCGGTACGTATTCTCTACGTTGACACGGCTCAGAGCGTGGGTGGCTCGGTCATCAGCCTGTACCATCTGGTGCGCAGACTGGACCGCCAACGGTTCGAGCCGGTGCTGCTGTCGTACAGCGACCATGCTTACGTGCCACGTTTCCGGGAGTTGGGCGTCGAGGTGATCATCCGGGCCGCCACCTTGCCGGCCGGGACTGCCGCGCCGCATTGGTCCGATACCGTCCGGCACACCGGCCCGGTGCGGCTGTTGACGCGAAACAGACTGACCACCTGGCTGTATCACCTGGCCGGTTTCTGGGTCAAGCGCTTGCCTCGGCTTGTCAAAGAGGCTTGGGCCATTCGCCGCATCATCCGCGAAGAGCGGATCGACCTCGTTCACTGCAACGTTCGCGTGGGGACCGATCGGGCGGCGATTCTCGGTGCGGCGCTGGCTGGCGTGCCTTGCATCTCCCACGTGCGCGACTACGACCACCTCCATCTGCTGGACCAACTGGTGGCGCGGCTGGTGACCAGGTACATCTACATCTCACAGGCCGTCGCCCGCCGGCATTGGGCGCAGGGCGTGTCCACGCGCAAGGGCCATGTCGTCTACAACGGGGTGGACCCCGACCAGTTTCGGCGACGTTCCGATCAGGCCACCATCCGCCGGCAACTCGGCTTGTCGGAAAAGGACCGCGTGGTTGGTGTGGTCGGACGCCTGGAAGCATGGAAAGGGCAGCACGTTTTCCTCCAAGCCCTGGCCGACGCGGCCAGCCAAATCCCCGATTGTCAGGGCCTGGTCGTTGGCGAGGCCGAACCGTACAGCATGGACTACCGTGACTACCTGGTCTCCATGGTCGAGGATTTGAACCTGGGGCATCGCGTGCACTTCCTCGGCTTCCGCGCCGACATCCCAGAACTCCTTTCGGTTCTGGATGTTCTGGTTAGTCCATCCGCGGTAGGCGAACCGTTTGGGCGCACCATCGTGGAGGGCATGGCCGCCGGAATCCCCGTCATCGCGACGGCGGCGGGCGCGGTTCCGGAGATCGTAGAGGATGGAGTCACCGGCCTGCTCGTCCCCCCACAAGATGCGAAGAGTCTGAGTCGGGCTATCGTTTCCCTGCTGACCAACGGGAGCGACGTTGAGCAGATGGGACAAATGGCGCGGCAACGGGTTGCCGAGCGATTCACCGCGCAGCAGACCGCAGCAAGCGTGCAAGCGATATACGAGGAGTTGCTTTGAAAACAGACGACCGGTTTTGGGTTGCGGGTTGCGGGTTGCGTGCTGCGTATCACGTGTCACGCTTGACGTTCAGCGCTTGGCACAGTTTTCCGTGGCGCAGCGCGCAATCGCAGGGGCTGCCGTGCTAGCACAGAGGAGTTTCCCCCCGGCCCTTGCCCGCTTGTGGAAAGCCTTGTTGACATTGCTTCTGCTGGCTGTCGTCCTGGCCATTGGGAATCTGCTGGGCCATGCGCTGCTGGACGAGGAAATCTGGACCTACGTCGTCACCGGTGTGGGCGTGGCGACGGTGTTCATGATCGTTCTGGTCAATCCCTTGCACGGTTTCCTGTTCTGGCTGGTGCTATCTCCGTTCTCCCGTTTCATGTACCTGGACATTGACATGGGCGCAGGCATCCCTGACCTGACCCTTACCCGATTGGTGGGGGGCCTGCTGTTCGCCTTCCTACTCGCCAAGATCGCGGCAGGACGGCGGAAGATGACGCCGTGGACACGCGTGGACACGCTGATGATTCTCTCAGCCATTACCCTGGCGATTTCCATTCCCGCCTACTGGCGAGGCCCAAAGGCCGGCCTGACACTCTTTGCCGATGGCTTCGTTGTCCCCTTCTTCGTCTATTTCATCGCCAAGAACCTGGTCACCGACCGGCGCGCTTTCGTGCTGACCATCGGTGGGCTGTTGCTGACCGGCACCTTTTTGGCATCGGCGGCCATCCACGAGCAAGTCACCGGACAGGTCATCTTCTGGTACAGCGAGCGCAGTTTCTACTACACCCGCAGCCTGCACCGGCTGGCCGGAGTGCTGGGAAATCCGGCGTTCTTCGGCACCGTATTCGCCATGATCATCCCGTTGCTGGCCTGGGGGATGTTGGAGATCAAGACCCGTACCCGCTGGCTGTTCGCCGGCGGCCTGGCGCTGCTGACCATCGGCACGTACTTTACCTACAACCGGGCCTCATATCTGGGTCTGATCATCGGCCTGTTGATCTTGGCGGCCTACTATCCGCGCTTCCGCATGCCGTTCGTCCCGGCAGCAGTGGGAGCCGCCTTCCTGACCATCGTCCGTTGGCAGCAGGTGATCAGCCACCCGGTGGTGACCGAGCGCCTGGACGCGTCCAAACCGGTCTTGTACCGCCTGGGTGTGTTCAGTTCCGTCGGCCAGATCGTGAGCAAATCCCCCCTGTTCGGTCGCGGGTTCGACAATTTCTGGCCGATCTACGAGACCGAGGTGCTCCATCACCTGACGATCGGGTATGCGCCCTTGCAGCCCCACAACACGTTCCTGTGGGTTCTGGTCTCCGGCGGGATCATTGCACTGCTGCCGTTTGCGGGGCTGTTCATTTCCATCGTGTGGCAGAGCGGGCAACTGTACCGCAGCGCACCACCGCGGTCGGCCGAGCGCATGGCGGTTGTAGCATGTTGGGCCGCATTCGGTGCATATCTAACCCAGCTACTGGTCGCCGATATCGCCTATTTCTTCTACCCCAACATCGTCTTCTACACGATCATCGGGGCCGTCTTCGGGTACGGGCTGAGCGGCTGGAAGGAAGAACTGGAACCAGGAGTCTAGACAACAGCGGCCGTTGCCCGGAATTCGGTTGGCAGCACAAAGGCACAAGCAGATGTTTCTATGGCTTTAGCCAAGCATGAATGGAGGAGTGACATGACAAGCACACAGGAAAACCTCAAGGAAGCGTTTGCTGGCGAAAGCCAGGCAAACCAGAAGTACCGGGCCTTTGCTCGAAGAGCCGAACGGGAGGGGTTTCCCAACATCGCTCGCCTGTTTCGCACCACTGCCGAGGCGGAAAGGGTACATGCCGGGGGTCATCTCCGGGCGCTGGAGGGGATCGGCTCCACGAGCGACAACCTGCGGGCGGCCATTGCCGGCGAGACCTACGAGTACACAGAGATGTACCCACCCATGCTGAAACAGGCCGAAGCCGATGGCCACAAAGCCAGCCGCATGTTTGGCTACGCGGTCGAGGCGGAGGAGGTGCACGCCAGGCTTTACGAGCAGGCGCTGGAGGCGGTACAACAAGGCGCGGACCTGGCCGAGACGGAGTTCTACCTGTGCCCCGTTTGCGGGCACATCGAATTCGGCAAACCGCCAGAAACGTGCCCGGTCTGTGGGGTGAAGGCTGCCAAATTCGTCCAGGTTGCGTAGGGGCAACCCTGTGTGGTTGCCCGCCGGCCGATGCGTATCGCGATGCTGGGGCCGTTTCCGGAAGAGCCGGATGGCCCGCTGAGCGGCGGCGTGGAAACGGTGATGACCGTGCTGCTGCCGGCGCTGGCCGAGATGCCGGACGTAACCGTTGACGTGATCTCTTGTCGCTCGCGGTTCCGGCAGCGGGCTACCGCGCGCTGGGGAGCGATCACCGTTCATCGCCTACCACGCCATCGCATGGGACACGTGACCTTTTACAAGCGAGATAGGCGCGAGATGCAGCGTCTGCTGCACGAGTTATCACCTGACGTAGTACACGCCCAGGGATCGGGGATGTACGCCGGCGTGGCCATCGAAAGCGGCCGGCCGGCGGTGATCACCGTACACGGCGTGATCTCTCGCGAAGCCGCGCTGGCCCCCCGGAACTGGCCCGGCCTCCAGCAGCGTCTGGCCGGCCTGTACGAGCGACAGTGCCTGCGCCGCGCTCGCCACGTCATCGCCATCAGCCCGTACGTCGAGGAGGAATGCCGGGCCTGGTCGTCAGCCCAGATGCACGCGGTGGAAAACCCGATCGCGGACCGCTTTTTCGCGGAAGCCGAACCGCCACCCACGGACAGGGTGCTCTTCGTCGGGCTGATCCGCCCGCGCAAGAGGCTGGAGGATCTGCTAAACGCGTGGCGCACCGTGATCGCCGGCCGGCCGTACGCCCGGTTGCGCATCGTCGGCGACACGGCCATCGCCCCGGCGTATGCCGCTGCGCTCCGCGCACAGGTTCGTGCCGATGAGCTGGCCGATTCCGTGGACTTCGTCGGGCCGCTCCCCTCCGAGGCCCTGTTGCCCGAATACCGGGCCTGTTCCCTGCTGGTGCTCCCATCGGCGCAGGAAACCGCGCCGATGGTCATCGAGGAGGTGATGGCCACCGGGCGGCCGGTGGTGGCGACGCGCGTTGGAGGCGTGCCGTTCCTGGTGGATCACAGACGGACCGGCTTGCTCACGGACGTGGGCGACACGGACGGCATGGCGCAAGCGATCTGCCAACTACTGGAGGACGATGCCGGTCGTGAGCGCATGGGGCGAGAGGCACGCCGGCAGGCCGAAGCTCGCTTCCGCGCCCGAGCCGTGGCCCAAAGGACGCGGCGGGTTTACGAAACGTTGATGTGAGATGGGGGATGCGTGTTGCGTACTCCGTTCTCCGCGTATCACGGATTCCGACTAGAGAGGACAACAGGCGTTGAGAAGAAACGGAACAGTTCGGAACATATTGTCGAAAAACTGGAAGGGCCTGGTCGAAGGAGCCTTTGATTACAACGTTCTGCGGCATTTGAAAGTCCTGCCGCCGAAGCAGATGCAAATCAACATCACCTATCGCTGCAACGCCCGCTGCGAGATGTGCAACATCTGGCAGATGGACACGCGGGGCGAAATGACGATGGACCAGTGGCGTGCGGCGATGCAGGACCCGATCTTCACAACCATCGAGCGACTCACTGTCGCCGGCGGCGAGCCGACGCTGCACCCCCAAATCCTGGACCTGCTTACGCTCTTTATGAAGACCATGCCTCGGCTGCGCTCGCTCACCCTGATCACCAACGGCTTTCTCCCGCGGCGCACGGTCGAACAGGTGGAAACGATCGCCCGGCTGTGCCGCAACCGCGATGTGAGCCTCAGTGTGTCCGTTTCCATCGACGGTCTCGAAGAAATGCACGAATCGGTGCGTCACATCCCGAATGCCTTCGCCAAAACGCGGGACACGTTGCTCGCCCTGAAGGACATTCAGGCGGAGTTCGGCTTCTGGCTCGGTGTTGGGACCGTCGTCTATCGCAAGAACCTGTACGGCGTGCGTGACGTGCGGGATTGGTGCGAGGCCCAGGGCATCCCCTGCACGCTCCAGGTTGTCGGCTTCCACGAAAGCTATGTTGCCAACACGGACCAGCAGGATGAACTTGACTTCACGGAGGAAGACAGAGCCTACCTCTTGGAATTGCTGGAGGAACTGGCCGCTGACCGGTCGCCCGGCAACGTGATGAGCTACTACTGGCGCGACCTGATCCAGATGTACGGCAACGGCGCGTCACGCAGCACGCCCTGCCCCTTCGCTGTGGACGCCTTTGTCCTGGACTCATTCGGTGACGTTTACTACTGCCTCTCCGAGCGGAAGATCGGCAACTGCCTTGGAGAGCAGTCGGTCAGCGATCTGTATTACGCTCCGCAGAATCGGGAGTTCCGGAACTGGATGACGGGCCACAGTTGCCTGAGCTGTAACAGCGCCTGTTTTGTGCATACCGGCCTCAAGAAGGACCTCAAGAAGCTCGCCTGGTACATGGCCACCGGGCGGTTGGGCCCTCCGGGGGTGTGACACGAGAAACCGGTGCGATGCGCGTCGCCATCCTGAGCCTATACCCACGTGACCCCAACCGGATCGCCGGTGGCGTGCGCGCCGCCGTTTACTACCTCGTGCAAGGATTGCGCGCGAGCGGTGACCTCGACCTGCACGTTGTGCACTGCCACTCGGACATTACCGCGGACGCCGACGTACAGCGCGATGGCGCCTCTTTGCACTTCCGGGCGATGCCCCGCCGCCGCGTCGTGCCCAACCTGTTTCGTGGCGTGAGCAGGGTGCAGCGCGAATTGCGCCAACTGGCCCCCGACGTCGTCCATGCTCACGTGCCCCATTACGCTGTGGCAGCGATTCGGGCCGGCTTCCCCACGATCTACACCGTGCACGGTGTCCAACACCGCGAAGCGGAATCGTACCGCGCCTCTTGGTTCGACCGCGCCCGCTTTGCCCTGGCCGGTTCCTACGACCGCTTCGCGGTTCGTCATGCCGACCGGGTCGTAGCGATCAGCGAGTACGTGCTGAGCGAGTATCGCGGTCTGCGTGCCCAGGGCTGGGAACGCGTCGACAATCCCGTCGCTGACGCTTTCTTTTCATTGCCCCGGCGCGAGGAACGGGACCGCGTCCAGTACGTCGGCAGCATCACCGAGGTCAAGGACTTGCTAACGCTGTTGCGAGCCGTCGCCCGTGCCCGCCCACAGCGTCCCTCGCTGCGACTTCACCTGGCGGGACGGGTCACCAGCCCGCGCTACGCCGACCGGCTGCGCGCGTTCGTGCGCGCGCATGACCTGGACAACACCGTCCGGTTTGAGGGGCTGCTGAACCGCGAGGAGCTGTGCGCGGCGTACAGTCAGGCCGCCGTGGTCGTGCTCCCCTCGCGGCAGGAGAATGCCCCGCTTGCCGTGATCGAGGCGATGGCGTCCGGCGTGCCGGTCGTGGCCACGCGCGTGGGCGGCATTCCCGACCTGGTGGCCGAAAACGAGACTGGTTGCCTCTTTCCGTCCGGCAATGACGAGGCCCTCGCCGCCCAGTTGCTGGATCTGTTGGCGGACGACCAGCGGCGCCGGCGGCTGGGCCACGCAGCCCGCCGCCAGGCCCGCCGCCGGTTTCGGGCGGAAGCCGTTGCCCGCCGCTACCACGATCTGTACCGGCAAGTCGGCGGCCAAGCCAGCGGGGGAAGTGAAGACGTGAGACGTGAGACGTGAAACGCACCACGCAGATCGCACCACGCAACACGGAACTCGAAATCCAAGAACCGTCGTCTGTTTTCGATGCAGGAATCATGAGAATCGTCATCTTTTCAGAGCGGCTTCAGCCGCCGTTCGACGAGGGGATCAAACACACGGCCTGGCAACTGATCCGGTCGCTGCGCGAGGAACACCGCGTGCTGGCCCTGACCGCCTTAAGTCGCGGCTGGCCGGACGAGGGGATAGAGCCGGTTGCTGCCAACAAGCTGCTGTGGGGACGCGACCTGCGCCGCCGGCTCGGTGATTTCCGGCCGGACCTGGTGCTGTACATCCCCACGGCGTGTGCCACCTGGCCCAGCTTCTGGCGTGCCCGAACCTTGCGGGCCTATGCGCGAGGGGCGCGCACTGCTTTGATCTCCCTGCAACCGCGCAGCTACGGCGCGTTGGCCCGCCTATTGATCCCACGCCTGCGACCCGACGCCGTGCTGGTGACCGGCGATGCCAGCCGAAGAGCGCTCGCTCACCTCGGTTGCCCGGCGAAGATCATGCCGCCAGGCGTAGACGTGCAACGATTCACGCCCGTACCCGGCGACGTCAAGCGGGCAATGCGCCGGCGCTACGGCCTGGCCGACGACCGGTGCGTTGTGCTGCACGTCGGGCACATCAACGCCAAGCGCAACATCCTCCAGTTGACCCGTTTGCAGGAAGACGAGTGCCAGGTGGTCGTCATCGGCAGCACCAGCACGCCGCAGGACACCGCCATCGCGAAAGCGCTTCGCGGTGCGCGGGTGCGGGTCGTTACCGAATACGTCCCCGACATCGAGGTGTTCTACCAGATGGCGGATGTCTACGTCTTTCCGGCCTTGGGGGACACAGCGGCCATCGAAGTGCCACTCTCTGTGCTGGAAGCCATGGCCTGTGATCTGCCCGTGGTCAGCACTCCATTTGGGAACCTGCCGGCTCTATTCCCGGCCGGTGACGGCGTGCGTTACGTCGAAACGGTCGCCGCCATGAGCGACACGGTGATCGAGATGGTCCGCCGTGCGCCTCATGCCACGCGTTCGCGGATCCTCCCCTACGCCTGGGAGCAGACCGCCCGGCGGGTGCTGGAACTCAGCTGCTGATCGACGCACTCGCCAAGCTGAAACCTGTCCTTACCCGAACTTATGATGCCAGCCCTGGTCACTCGTTTTCAAGAACGGCCTGTACGCGCTTCAGGAGTTGTACCGGAGTGAACGGTTTCTGTAGGAACTCCAACTCCTGCTCCAGCAGGAAGCGCTGGTGGATGCCATTCACGCTGTAGCCGCTGATGAAGAGGAAGCGGGTGTCCGGGCCCCGCTCCTGAACGCGGTCGTATAGCTCGCGCCCCCCCATCACCGGCATGACCACATCGGCAATGATCAGATCTATAGAAGCCCGCTCCTGCTCCCAGGTACGTAATGCCTCCTCGCCGTTGGAGGCCAGCAGCACCTGGTAGCCCTGCTCTTTCAAGGCCATGCTCAACAAATCCTGCAACACGTCCTCATCCTCGACTACCAGAATCGTCTCTTTTCCAGAGGGCACAGTCATGTCCTGAACCGTGGCCGTAGGCTCCATCTCTGCCGGCCCGATCAGTGCCGGCAGGTAAACCTTGAAGGTAGTTCCTTTACCTACCTCACTGTAGACATGGATCAACCCGTTGTGCTGTTTAACCAGACCGTAGACCATGGCCAGCCCGAGTCCTGACCCTTTGCCCACCTCTTTGGTGGTGAAGAAAGGCTCGAAGATGTGCTCCATGGTCTCTTCATCCATGCCCGCGCCGGTGTCGCTGACCATTAGCATGGTGTACCGGCCGGGTAACGCCCAGGGGCGTGCTCGCTGATACTCCTCATCCAGCACCACGTTGGTCGTCTCGATGAGCAGTTCGCCGCCGTCAGGCATGGCATCGCGGGCATTCAAGCAAAGATTCATCAAGATTTGCTCCAGCGCCGCGCGGTCGGCGTGAACCGTCCAGAGGGCTTCGCCAGGAATGAGGCGCAAGGCAACGTCCTCGCCAATGACGCGGCGCAGGAATTTGGCCAGCTCGGCTACGACCGCGTTAAGGTCTAGCGGTTTGACGTCCAAGACTTGCCGGCGGCTGAAGGCGAGCAACTGCCGGGTCAACGTAGCCGCCCGCTCTCCCAGGTCCTTCACCTTCTCCAGATGGGCCCGGACAGGGTGGGTTGTGGGCAGTCTCATCATGCCCAGTTCCACGTAGCCGATGACGCCCGTGAGGATGTTGTTGAAGTCGTGGGCCACGCCGCCAGCGAGCGTGCCCACCGCTTCCATCTTCTGCGATTGGCGAAGTCGAGCTTCGAGCTGCGCCACGTCGGAACGGTCTCGAATATAGGCGGTGACAAACCGGTCGTCGCCGATCAGGAAGCTGCCCACGCTGTTTTCGAGCGGAAAGGTGGAGCCATCGCTGCGCAAGCCGGTCCCGGGGATCGGCGACTGGCGACGTTCCCGTCTCTCTTTCACGAAGCGGTCGAAAGCCGCTGTATGGGCCTCCCGATCTTCCTCCCCCATCAAAGCGGCGATCGGTTTGCCGATCAACTCGTGCTGTTCGTAGCCAAACATCTTGCAGGCAGCCTGGTTGACGTCCACGATCGTGCCGTTCGCATCGGCGGTGAGCACCGCCTCGCTCGTGGCCTGCAGAGTGAGGCGCTGCCATGACTCCGCTTCACGGAGCCGGGCAAGGAGACGGTAATTCTGCAAGAAGGTGGCCAACTCGTTGGCAAAGGTCTGGGCGATCTCCATCTCTTCTTTGCGGAAAGTATGTGGTGTATCGAAGTAGTAGCCGACCGCACCGATCGCCTGATCTTGGCTGACCATCGGATAGAGGCCAACGGAGTGGTAGCCTTCCGCGCGAACGGCCTCACGAATCGGGGCCATGGCCGGATCGGTCAAGGCGTTGGCGATCAGGCGCGGCTCACGGAAGGCAATGGCCTGGCTGTCCGGAATCTGCTCATAGAGAGCGTCAACGGTGTCCACATAGGTCTGGGAAAGTCCGAACGCCCAGGCTTTGCGGACGCGGTCCGTGTTGGGATTGACCAGATAGATCCCGATTCGGTCTGCCCCCATCGCGCGCATCGTTTCCTCTCCGATGAGGGCAAAGGTCTCGTCTGGCTCACGGCCCAAGCTGATCTGACGAGAGAGCGATTGGAAGGTGTGCATCAGGTCCAGCTGCCGGCGGGTTTGCTGGTGCAGTTGTTGGTGGACAACAGCCTCACCGATTTCGTTACCGATGCGGCCGAACAGGGTCAACTGCCGCTCAGACAGGCGGGTGTCGCCCGACGTGGCCAGCGCGAACAGGCCAACCGCGCCATCGTGCGCCAGGATCGGCGCGGCCACCAGGTAGGCGAACCCGTGCTCGTGCAACACCTTCTTGAACTGACCGGTCGGCTGGTCGCTGAGGTCATACGTGGTGGCGCAGCCCGCACCCATCACCGACTCTGTGGCCTCGACGGGCAGCGCGGAGATGGCATCCGCTAGAGAGTCTGGCAGTCCATGCCCGACCGCCATCCGCAGCGTGATACCGTCCCCCGGCTCGATCAGGAACACGCCGCCGGCCTCCAGTGCAAGTTCGTCGCACGAGAAGTGTAGAACGTCGTGCAGGGTTTTCTGCAACCCACCACGGGCCGTTACCAGCGCGCCAATCTTCTTCAGGGTTTCGACCTTGTGCACCATCCAGCGCAAGTCATCTTCGGTTTGCAATCGCTCCGTGATGTCGCGAACGTGGATGAGCATCCTGGGGCCGTCGGCTCCGGAAAACGGCACCACTCCCCACTCAACAGGGAAGAGGGTGCCATCGCTCCGCCGCATCGCCAACTGAAACGTTTCGCTCTCTGGCATGGCCTGCCCGCTCAGGTAACCGGCAACGCGCGTCCTGGATTCTGCATCCAACAGGTCAAGGGCCGTTACTTGGCGCAGTTCATCGAGCGAGTATCCGAGGGCGGTGATCGCCGCGGGGTTGGCGTTTTGGTGATAGCCAGTGGTGGCATCGATGATGAAAAGGGGGTCTCGGCTGCGCGCGAAGATCATGCTATAGGCGGAGTCATTGAGGTCTGCGTTGCTGATTGGCGGCACCTGTACCTCCTTCAGTCCGTCAGGCGTCACAGTTTACGTTTGCCGATTATATCCGATTGCCGCCAAAAGCGCAACTACGCATTCCTGTTTCTTTGCGTTCCGATAGGTGCTGTGCTATAATACCTGTGTCATTCTGTTGCACCCGCAGGTCAGGTACAACGCACTTTGGCCGTTGAATCGAGTGCGTTGCACCTCATAGCCGTAAACGTACATTTCTGAGAGGAGCAGGTTTTCATGGCCATGCAGAAATCCGACTTTATCTGGTTTAACGGTGAATTTGTTCCCTGGGATGAGGCCAAGGTGCATGTCATGTCCCACGTGATGCACTACGGATCGAGCGTTTTCGAGGGGATTCGGGCCTACGACACACGGCAGGGGCCGGCCATCTTCCGACTGAACGAGCACGTCCGCCGGCTGTTCACGTCCTCCAAGGTCGCGCGCATGCCGGTTCCCTTCAGCGAGGACGAAATCTGGCAGGGCATCCTGGACACGGTGGCCAAGAATCGCCACGCGGCCTGTTACATCCGCCCCCTGGTGTTCCGTGGCTACGACGCGATCGGCGTTGACCCGCGCGCCTGCCCTGTGGAAGTGATCATCGCCACCATCGAATGGGGGCGGTATCTGGGGCCGGAGGCGATCGAGCAAGGGGTGGATGCCGGCGTCAGTTCTTGGCGGCGCATCGCACCGGATACCTTTGCCTCCATGGCGAAGATCGGCGGCCAGTACGTGAACTCGCAGTTCGTTACCGTGGAAGCAAAGCGGCACGGTTACACCGAGGGGATCGCCCTGGACATCTACGGGTACGTCAGCGAAGGGAGCGGCGAAAACATCTTCCTCGTGCAGGACGGTGTCCTGTACACGCCGCCGCTGGGCAACTCGATTCTGGCCGGCATCACCCGCGACTGCGTGATGACGCTGGCCCGTGACCTGGGGCACGAGGTCCGCGAACACATGATCCCGCGCGAGTGGCTGTACATCGCCGACGAACTGTTCTTCACCGGCACGGCAGCAGAGATCACGCCGGTCCGCAACGTGGATGGCATGCCGGTCGGCGAGGGGAAGCGCGGCCCGATCACCAAGGCGCTGCAGGAACAATTCTTCGACATTACGTCCGGTGAACTGGAAGACCGCCACGGGTGGCTCACCCTGGCGACCGGTCAGTAGCGAGAAGGAGTAGCCATGCTGAAAACCAAGCCGTTGGAGCCACTTGTCCCCGTTGTCCAAATCCCGAAGATTGACTTGCCCACGGAGGATGGCATTCCCTTGGAAACGAACTGGCATCGCATTCAAATGAACCTGCTCATCGACTCCGTCCATTACCTCTGGCGGGGTCGCAGTGACTTTTTCACGGGCGGCAACATGTTCATCTATTTCAGCTTTGAGCAGGCGCGCAATCGGGATTACCGTGGGCCAGACTTCTTCGTCGTCAAGGGTGTGGACGGCAGCCGGGATCGAGGAGCGTGGATCGTGTGGGAAGAAGACGGGCGGTATCCCAACGTGATAGTCGAGTTGTCCTCGCCATCCACGATCGAGGTGGACCTGGTCACCAAACGGGAACTGTACGAGCAGACCTTCCGCACGCCGGAGTACTTCTGCTATAACCCGGACGGCAACAAACTGATCGGCTGGAAACTGGCAAACAGCCACTATGCGGAGTTGAAGCCGAACGATCAGGGCCATCTGTGGTGTGAGGAGCTGGGCGTCTGGATGGGGCATTGGGAAGGCGAGATCCTGCGCGTCAATACCACCTGGCTACGCTTCTACACCGACGACGGCGAGCTGGTGCCCACGCCCGCCGAGGCGGAGGCCCAGCGCGCCGAGAGGGAGGCATGGCGGGGCAAGCTGGGAGCCCGCCGCGCCGCGGGGGAAGGCCGCCGCGCCGCGGTGGGAGACCCGCGCGCCGACAACGCCGGAGCAGAGTTGTGCACACAGCGGACGACTCGCTGATG
>CAZDTE010000060.1:0-20147 GCA_964508275.1 uncultured Ardenticatenales bacterium | reverse complement strand
GGCAGAAAAAAGCAAGGCCGGATCAAGACGCCCCAGATTATTGAGATGATACCAACCTGAGACTGAAAGGAACATGCGCCGATGTTTACATGAGACAAGTGGATACTCTTCGCGGCCAGCGCCGCGCTGGTTTTGACGGTGGCCGCTTGTTCGCCGGCGGTCACGCAGAAGTTGCCGTCCGCCGCCGGAACCACAATGACAGGGTTCCCCAAGAACGTCGATGGCTATGCCGACATCACGGTGGAGCAACTGGCGGAGATGTTGCCGGACAAGGACTTCACCCTGGTCAACACGCACATCCTGTTCGAGGGCGACATCCCGCAGACCGATCTGTCGATCCCGTTCGACCAGATCACGGCCAACCTGGATAAGTTGCCGGACAAGGACGCTCCCATCGCCCTCTATTGCCGCAGTGGCCGGATGAGTACAATCGCGGCCGAGGCGTTGGTAAAGGCCGGCTACACAAACGTCCACTGTTGGGTGACCGCAAGCCCATCCGGCGAGCCGTTTGGCGGGTGAAACGAGCACCGCGGTATGCGCCAAATGGCGGGGTCATAAACAGGCTAAATCGCGGTGGACAACGACCGCAAACCGGTGTATACTGGATGGTGAGGACGTGGAGCGCCTCCGAAATGATGAGTGCAGAATGATGAACCGGCGAATCAGCGAGTGGCGTGAAACGTGAAAACGGCGAACGTGATTACGTGACATTTGACACGCAGCACGTAACAGGAGGTAATCTATGACCACCGTGACCGATCCCGTATGCGGGATGAACATTGATCCCGCCGGCGCGGTAGCGAGCCGGGAAGTGGAGGGGCAAACGTACCACTTTTGCTCCGACAACTGTGTAACACAGTTCGACGCCGACCCGGCGGCTTACACGCAAGAGCAAGCCGAACCCGAAATGCTGCCGCCGGTCGTGGGCTCGGCGACTACCGGCGTTAACCCGGCGCTGGCCGGCCCTTTGCACGCGGAACTGCCCATCGTCAACCTGGACTGCGCTTCCTGCGTGCAGACCATCGAGCGGGTGCTGCAAGGGATGGGCGGTGTGCAGGAAGCCCACGTCAATTTCGCCACCGCCAAGGCGCACGTTGTCTACGACCCCGACCACGTCTCCATGGCCGATATGGAACAGGCCATCCGCAAGGCCGGCTACACGGTCGGCGGGGCGAAGACGCAGATCGGCATCAAAGAGCTGCGCTGCGCCTCCTGCGTCACCTTCATCGAGGAGGCATTGCAGGCTACCCCCGGGGTACTCAAGGCATCGGTCAACGTGGCCACCCAACGCGCAGACGTGGAATACGTGCCGGGGGTGGCGACTCTGGCCACGTTGCGGCGGGCAGTCGAATCGACCGGCTACCAGACGGTCGCCCTGACTGCCGAGGCGCCGCCCGAAGACGCCGAGCGGGCCGCGCGCCAGGCCGAATACCGCGACCTGCGCAACCGCTTTGTCGTCGCTGGCGTGTTGGCCGCCGCCGTGCTGATCCTGACGTTCGGCAAGTTCTTTCCCGGCCTGAAGGCGATCCCCACGCAGATCAACCTGATCATCCTGTTCGTGCTGACCACACCGGTCCTTTTCTGGGCCGGCAGCCGCTTCTTCATCGGCGCGTGGAGCGCATTCCGCCATCGCACCGCCGACATGAACACGCTGATCGCCCTGGGCACCGGTGCGGCCTACCTCTACTCGACGGTCGCCACGTTCCTGCCCTTCCTCTTGCCGGAGGGGTTGCGCGAAGTATACTTCGACACCACGGCGATCATCATCGCCCTGATCCTGCTGGGCCAGGTGCTGGAAGCACGGGCCAAAGGCGAAACGAACGAAGCGATCCGCAAGCTTATGGGCTTGCAGGCCAAGACGGCGCGCGTGGTGCGGGACGGCGAAGAGGTGGACATCCCCATCGAGGAAGTCCTGGTTGGCGACATCGTCATCGTGCGACCTGGCGAGAAAGTGCCCGTGGACGGCGTCGTCGTCGAGGGCCGCTCCACGCTGGACGAGAGCATGATCACCGGCGAATCGCTGCCGGTGAGCAAGGAGCCCGGCGACGAGGTGATCGGTGCGACGATCAACAAGACCGGTTCGTTCCGCTTCCGGGCCACGAAGGTGGGCAAGGACACGGCCCTCAGCCAGATCATCCAGTTGGTGCAGCAGGCGCAGGGCACGAAGGCGCCGATCCAGCGGCTGGCCGATGTCATCTCCAGCTACTTTGTGCCGGCGGTCATGCTGGTCGCTATCTGGAGCTTCGCCGTGTGGTTCGTCTTCGGGCCGCAGCCGCCGCTGCTCCACGCGCTGGTGACCGCGGTCACCGTGCTGATCATCGCCTGCCCCTGCGCGCTGGGCCTGGCCACGCCGACCTCGATCATGGTGGGCACCGGCAAGGGCGCAGAAAACGGCATCTTGATCCGTTCGGCGGAGGCGCTGGAGACGGCGCACAAGCTGGACGCCATCGTCCTGGACAAGACCGGCACGATCACCAAGGGCAAGCCCGAGCTGACGGACGTTCTGATTGCCGATTTGGGATTGCCAATTTTGGATGGGGGCAGTGCAGGACAATCCGAAACCGAAGATCCGCAATCCAAAATCCTCTGGTTGGCGGCCAGTGTGGAAAAAGCGTCGGAGCACCCGTTGGCACAAGCAATCGTGGACGGTGCAAAGGCAAAGGGTATCACCCTGGCTGACCCGACCGATTTCGAGGCGATCCCCGGTCACGGGGTGCAGGCGACGGTCGAAGGACACACAGTTGTTCTCGGCAACCCAAAGATGATGGACCAGATCGGCGCCAGTCTGAATGGGCTGGAGACGCAGGGCCAGGCGCTGGCCGATGACGGCAAGACGCCGATGTATGTGGCGGTGGACGGCCAGGCAGCCGGCATCATCGCTGTGGCCGATACGGTCAAGGAGGATAGCCGGCAGGCCATTGCCCACCTCAAGAAGCTGGGGCTGGAAGTGGTGATGATCACCGGTGACAACCGGCGCACAGCGGAGGCCATCGCTCGTCAGGTGGGCGTGGATCGTGTGCTGGCGGAGGTGTTGCCGGAGGACAAGGCGCGCAATGTGCAGATGTTGCAGCAGGAGGGCAAGACGGTGGCCATGGTCGGCGACGGGATCAACGACGCGCCGGCGCTGGCGCAGGCCGATGTGGGCCTGGCCATCGGCACCGGCACGGACGTGGCTATCGAGGCCAGCGACATTACCCTGATCAAGGGCAGTCTGACCGGTGTGACCATTGCCATCGAGTTGAGCAAGGCAACCATGCGCAACATCAAACAGAACCTGTTCGGCAGCTTTGTCTACAACACGCTGGGCGTACCGGTTGCGGCGGGGCTGCTGTACCCCTTCTTCGGCATCCTGCTCAGCCCGATCATCGCCAGCGCGGCCATGGCTATGAGCAGCGTCACCGTGGTCAGCAACGCCCTGCGGCTGCGCGGGTTCAAACCAACGGGGCGGGGTACGAATTAGAAATGATGAATGCAGAACGATGAACGGTGGGAGATAGAGAGTGGAGATAGAGATATGGAACGTGAAACGTGAAAACGCACCACGCAACACGAATTATGGATTACGAATTACAGATTACGTGCAAACGAAATGAGGGAGCACAACCATGTCAATTGCAGACATTAGTACCATCACAGGAGCAGCTATACTTTCTGCGCTGGTCATCTGGTACTTCTTCTTGTCGGAGAAGGAAGGGACCCAGCTGGCGGTGAGCAGCGGCATACAGGAAGCAAACATCGTGGTCAAAGGGGGCTACACGCCCGATGTGCTGGTTGTCCAGGCCGGCCGTCCGGTGCGCCTGAACTTCAACCGGCAGGAGACAGCCTCCTGTTCGGAGATGGTGCTCTTTCCGGACTTCGACAAGAGCGCCAAACTGCCACCGGGCGAAGATGTGACCATCGAGTTCACGCCGGAAGAGCCGGGCGAGTACGACTTTCAGTGCCAGATGGGCATGTTGCACGGGAAGTTGATTGTCGAGGCATAGTCTTATCAAACGGTTGACCTTGCGCTTTCCACACGCGTACCAAAAGCCGATTGCCATAGGCCTGCTCCTGATCCTGGGCTCGGCGGTTGCCCTGGTACCACCGCCGAGCGGCGCCAGCTCGCCCGCCATACGCGAGATTCGCGTCGAGGCCCGGCAGTTCGCCTTCAGCCCAAGCCGTATCAACGTGCAACAAGGCGATCAGGCAATTGTCGAGTTCGCGGCAATGGACGTCGCACACGGGTTGTACGTAGACGGATACGACATCCAGACAACAGCCGAACCGGGCATGCCAGGCAGTCTGGAGTTCATGGCCGGCCGCGCGGGCAAGTTCCGCTATCGCTGCTCCGTGACCTGCGGCCCGCTGCACCCCTTCATGATCGGCGAGCTGGTGGTGGAACCGAACGCACCTTTCCAGCGGGCCGTCCTCCTCACGCTGGTCGTCGCTGCCGGCACACTGGTGTTGTTGGCCGTTCGCTCGGCGGGAGAACCTGAAGCATGATTCATCCCCGCTCACAACGTCTCGACCTCATGCGGCTTCCGTTCGTGCGCCGCCTGGTTCGCGCGCGTCCATTCCAGTGGACGTTGACGACGGTCACGCTCTTCTTTTTCGTGCTCGCCATTCTGGCCGGCCTCCTGGGCACACCGGTCGGCAATAGCAACTTTGCCATCATCTTCGTCTGGATCGTCTGGTGGGCGCTGGTAATCGTTTTGCTCGTGCCGTTCGGCGGCCGGTTGTGGTGCACGATGTGCCCGATCCCGATGCCAGGCGAGTGGTTGCAGCGGCGAGCCTTCATCGGTCGCCGGCCGGGCCGGTTGTTCACGCTGGGCCGGCGCTGGCCGCGCCGGCTGCGCAACATCTGGCTGCAAAACGCCACGTTCCTCGGTGTGGCTCTCTTCAGCGCCATCTTGCTGACCCGTCCGAAGGCCACCGGAGTCGTGCTGTTGGGCTTTGTGCTGCTGGCCATAGCTCTCAGCCTGGTCTACGAACGGCGCACCTTCTGCCGTTACGTCTGCCCAGTCGGCGGGTTCATCGGACTCTACTCCACGGCGGCGCCGCTGGAGCTGCGCGTCCGCGACCCGGAGGTTTGTCGTGGACACACCGAGAAGGCTTGCTACCTGGGCAATGAGCAGGGCTATGGCTGCCCGTGGCTCGTTTTCCCGGCGACGCTGGATCGCAACACCTACTGCGGGCTATGCACCGAGTGCCTGAAGACCTGTACCCTGGACAACATCGCCCTGAACCTGCGACCGCCAGGGACAGACCTGTTGGCGCCGGCACGCGGCCGGCTGGACGAGGCGTACAAGGGCTTCATCATGCTGGCCACCGCTTTGCTCTACTCGGCTCTGTTCCTGGGACCCTGGGGCTGGTTGAAGGACTCCGCGAACTTGACCAGTGTAGGCGGCTATCTGGCCTTCGTCGGCGCATTTCTGGCGATCAACCTGCTGGTCCTGCCCGGATTGTTCTTCGGTTGCGCCTGGCTGGCCCGCCGGCTCGGCGGATTGGCGGTACCGGTCCGGCAGGTGTTCACCCGCTATGCCTATACGCTTGTGCCGATGGGATTGCTGGCCTGGATCGCTTTCAGCCTGGCCTTTGTCTTCGCCAACGGCTCCTACGTCATCGCCGTCGCCTCCGACCCCTTCGGCTGGGGATGGAATCTGTTCGGCACACGGGATGTCGCCTGGCAGCCTATGCTCGTGGGGGTCGTGCCGTTCCTGCAGACTGCGCTGTTGCTCGGCGGGCTGGTTGCGGCGATCGGGCTGGCCTATCGCCTGGGCCGCCAGCAGGGCGCCGATCACGCAGGGGCACTGCGCGCGGCGCTGCCGATCAGCACTTTCCTGACGGCGGTGACGCTGGTGTTCCTGCGGCTGTTCGTGGGGTGAGGAATGGACGCTTCGAGCGTGTGTCGCCCCTGGCCCGCGGATTGGACGTGGTGCGTAATCACCGGTGAACACCATGACCGTGGAATCTAGAAAACGACGCAGTGCCTGGCCAGATATCGCGGCAGCAACGATCGTGCTGCTCATTCTGGTTGGGCTGCCGGTTGCGGTGGGTGGCTATCGTTACGTGAACCGATCCGGTAGTGACGAGGGCGCCCGCGTCTTCGACCTGACGGCGCGCGTGCCGGAAGATGGCGGTTGGCAGCCGGAGACGATCGCGGTGCGCCGTGGGGAGCACGTGCGGCTGCAGATTCATGGCGCGGACGTGGTGCACGGGTTCGCCATCGGCCGCCTGGACATGGAGCCGGTGCGGGTGGAGCCGGGCAAGGTGACGACCGTAGAGTTCGTGGCCAAGCGGGCCGGGGAATTCACTTTCTACTGCGACGTCTGGTGCAGCCCGTCCCATTATCGCATGAGAGGCACACTGGAAGTGCTGGCTCCCGATGGAACGCTGCCGATTGCCCCGTCCACAGTCACAGAGCAGCAGGTGAACGCCATCTCCGGCCAACTGGACGAGCCCCACGCAGCGACGTTCTATCCGCTGGCTAGACCCTCTGCCGCGAAGGGACAGTCCCTCGCCACGCGATACGGAGACACCCTTGCTCCTTGGCGCAACGTCTCGCGGCTGCGGAGCCAGAGTCCCAGCGCTCTTTACGCTGTACTACTCCCTCTGACCGGTGACCTGATCCCGCAAGAGCGCTGGGACCTGATCTCCCACTTGTGGTCCACGACGACCACGCCGGAGCGTCTGGCGGCGGGACAGGCGCTGTACGAGAAGAACTGCACTGCCTGCCACGATGTGAACGGCACAGGTCGGGGGCCGGCCTGGCGCTACCTGAAGGACAAGCCACAGAGCTTCGCCGACGCGACGACCATGGCTGGCGGCACGAGCTGGAACTACTACGCCAAGATCATGCGCGGCGGCATGGGCACTGGTATGCCATACTTTGGCAAGCTGTTTACCGAGGAGCAGACCTGGAGCCTTGTCGATTACGTGTGGACGTTTCTGTTTTCCTACGATGTGCCGATCCAGTAAGGTGGCAAATGAACACCCACTCTACAGCCGACCTTCATACCGGTTATCACAACTGGCACGGCGACTTCATCGGCCTGGAAGCTTTGACCACGGGGACGAGTGGCGGGGTCAGTCCTTTCCAGACCATCTCGGACGGGGCTGCCAGATTGCGGCCCTAGCCAATTGGTGTATAATACAATTGTCAGCCGATATCTGCATCTTGCGGCGCGGACGATGGGGTGAATGCGTTGAGCGACGGAACACGCAACACGTGACACCCGATACGTTTCAGTTTTCTATGCAACACAAACCCGCCTCGGGATACTATGACTCAACGGATACTTATCGTCGAAGACGAACGTGATATTGTCGTCGTCGTGAAAGGCTATCTGGAGCAGGAAGGCTACACGGTCTACACGGCCCCAGATGGCCCTCAGGGACTGCAGGCAGTCCGTGCCTTCCACCCCGACCTCATTGTCCTGGACATCATGCTCCCCGGCATAGACGGCATTGAAGTACTCCGGCGCCTGCGCCAGGAGTCGGAAGTCTATGTCCTGATGTTGACCGCCAAGTCAGACGAGACAGACAAGATCATTGGCCTGACCCTGGGGGCTGATGACTACTTGACCAAGCCCTTCAGTCCTCGGGAACTAGTCGCGCGGGTGAAGGCCATCCTGCGACGTGGGCGGGAGAATGACGTAGGCCGGCCGGCGCTGATCTTCCGTCATCTGCGGATTGATCCGGATGCCCGCCGGGTTTGGAAGGACGAACTGCCCATCGAGCTGACCCCTATCGAGTTCGAGATCCTGCATGCCCTGGCCCGGCATCGTGGTCGAGTATTAAGCCGGGAGCAACTGATCGAACAGGTCTGGGGCTACGATTACTACGGCGATGACCGCGTGGTGGACGTACACATTGGGCGCATCCGAAGAAAGGTGGAGGATGACCCTGCCCGCCCCGAAATCGTTGTCACCGTGCGTGGCGCCGGCTATCGCTTCGAGGACGAACCGGCGTGAACCTGCCGAATACCATCCGTCAGCGGTTGGGCTGGAAGATTTTCCTCTCTAATCTGGTCATTGTGATCGTCGGCGTAGTTGTCCTCTGGGTGACGGCAGACCTCTTTGCCTCGGATGCTCTGTCCCGCCACAGCGCAAGCATGCGGGCGGCGTTAGGAGACAACGCGGCTCTGGTGGCCGACCTGGACGCGAACTTCCACGCCGCCATCAACGAGGTCCTGCTGGTCGCTGCGGTGGCGGCCCTCGGGGCGGCTGTAGTGGTGAGCACGTTCGTCGCACAGAGAGTCGTGGGACCAGTTCAGGATATGATGTGGGCCAGTCAGCGGATCTCCGCCGGCGACTACCACGAGCGGGTTCAGGTGCCGGGCGATGACGAGTTGGGTGCTCTGGCCCAATCTTTCAACCAGATGGCCGAGACCCTGGAACGGACGGAACAACGCCGGCTGGAACTGATCGGTAACGTGGCCCACGAGCTACGCACACCCCTCAGCAGCATCAAGGGTATCATGGAAGGGCTGGTGGATGGCGTGCTGCCGGCGGAGCCCTCCACGCTCCTGGGCGTCCAGCGTGAAGTTGCCCGACTCCAGCGGCTGGTACACGACCTGGAGGAGCTCTCCCGCGCCGAGGCCGGCCAGATTCCCCTTGATCTGCAACCCGTTGCCATCGCTGACCTGATCCAGACCGTCGCCAACCGCTTGCGTCCCCAATTTGAAGACAAGAGCGTAGGCCTGAATGTGGATGTCTCGACTGGCCTGCCTCCGGTACGCGCGGATGCTGGTCGCATAACCCAAGTGCTGCTCAACTTGGTGGGAAATGCTCTGCAATACACGCCCGCCGGTGGGCAGGTTGGGATTCAGTCGTCAGTGGCCGGTGATCAGAGTCTGAATACTGACCATTGGCTGCTGATTACGATTTTCGACACCGGAATTGGCATTCCCTCGGACCACTTGCCCTACATCTTTGAGCGTTTCTATCGCGTGGACAAGTCCCGTTCCCGGACCGGCGGTGGCAGCGGCATTGGCTTGACCATTGCCAAGCACCTGGTGGAGGCTCACGGCGGGCACATCTGGGCCGAGAGTGCCGGCACCGACCAAGGCAGCACCATCACCTTCACGCTGCCCTGCGCTTCTTCCTGACACAGAGAATCTTCATCAAACCTTCATAAACCCTTCACACTCCTGTCATCGTTGTCGGTTATTCTTACAGGCAGTTGAGCAGCCGAGTCATGCAAGCGCAACTGGGTTGAGAAGAGTTTTCGGAGCCTGGCACAAGGCAAAGGAGGTTGACAATCATGATGATGGGATTGGGGTTTGGCGGCTTGGGGTTGATCTTCATGCTCGTATTCTGGGTAGTGATCATCGGCCTGGCCGTGTGGTTCCTGGGCAATCTCTTCCCGCGGGCAACGTCCGGGCCGGCGCTGCGGACGTCACCGCCGGCAGAGCGATACACCCCGCCAACGGAGTCACCACTGGACATTCTGAAAACGCGTTACGCTAGAGGGGAAATTACCAGGGAAGAGTACGAGGAGACACGCCGCGATTTGATGGAGTGAGGGACCGTTGGCTCATCGAGCGGGGAACGTCGAGCGACGTGACATGGGAGTGGGATTCGTTCTGCTTGCCACACGGTATACTTTCCAGAGTCCTCAGGTGCGCGGCAGAACCACTTTTGGCCGAGGAAAGAAAGCATGTCTTCTGGAGAGGGAGAACCATGAGCCTAGGAAACGAGACAGAGCGTAAGCCAGTCGGCCGCCGGACCGGACTGGCACCGGTTCTGGGGTTGTTGATCCTGGTGCTGATCGCAGTCGCAGCGGCCGGATGCAGCACGGGGGAAGGCAGTGCCGGAAACGGGCAGTCTGAAGGGGAGAGCGGCCGCGCGAGCCCGGCTCCACGACCGGAGACTGCCCAGCCAGCGGTCTCGCCTACGTCCACGAACCCGCCGCCCGGCCTCCTTCCGGCTCGTGAGGGGTTCCAACCCGCGCCAGAGCAGTACGCGGTAATGGGCGACCCGAACGCGCCAGTCACTATTGTGGAGTACTCCGACTACCAGTGACCATGGTGTGGCCGTCACGCCCGTGACGTGCTCCCTCTTCTGGAAGAAGAGTACATCCAAGCCGGCAAGGTTTACTACATCTACAAGGACTTGACCGCCTTCGGCGCCCAATCGGTGACCGCAGCAACGGCAGCGGAGTGCGCCGGCGAACTGGGCGACTACTGGACCATGCACGACTGGCTGTTCCAGAACCAGACCTCCTGGAAGTTCAAGTTGGCAGCGGCGGACATCATCACCCAAGGGGCGGTGGAGTCGGGGTTCGATGAAGAGGCGTTCACGGAGTGCCTGCAATCTTCGCGGTACAAGCAGGAGATCACCGACGACTTCGCAGAAGCGCGCCGCATCGGGGCGCAGGGCACACCGACGTTCATGATCAACGGTCGGCGGTACACCGGCTTCATGGCCTGGGATAACCTACGAGGCGTGGTGGAGCGCATGTTGGCGGAGGCAGAGACACAGAAAGGGCAGGATTAACCGTGCACAGGAAGCGATTGTGGATTGTTGTGGTGGTGGCGTTTGTGCTGGTTGGCTTGCTGGCGGCAGGTTGCTCGACCGGCAACCCGCAGATCGAGTTGCCGCAGACCGAGCATGATTTCGGAGACGTTCAGCAGGGCGATGTGGTCACCGTCACCCTGCCGGTGCGCAATGTGGGAAAGAAGGACTTGCACATCGAATCGGTGGCGACCTCGTGCGGTTGCACGTCAGCCAAGGTTGAGCCACAGGTGATCGCGCCAGGGGGGGAGGCGACGCTTACGGTCTGGTACGATTCGGGTTTGCACCCGGACGAGGGTCCGATCTGGCGGGTAGTCTACATCACAACGGACGACCCGGAGACACCGGAAGCAAGAGTAGACATTCGCGCTACGGTGATCGCGCCGTAGCCCCGCCTGTGGACACGCTTAGTCGCTTACGGCGTCAAGAGCGACGAAAAGTTGTCGCTGTTTCTGTGGGACACAGATCAAAACTTCAGAAAAAGGGGTATGGTTCAGCAAAGAATCTGCGTAAAACGTGAAACGTAATCCGTGATGCGTGACGACGGATCACGTGTTACGTTTCACAACTCACGACTGATGTCTGACGACTGGCCGCTATAGAGACGTTGGTACGTCGAAGAGTTTGCTGCCCAGGTTCAAGCCCAGTCTTGCTGCCTCGCGTGTCATACCTTCGCCCAGCCAGTATTTCTCGAACATCACCTTGCCCCAGTGCCACAGGCGGCCCGAGCGGGGTAGCGGTACCAGGGGGTCTGGCTCGGCATAGAATTCGCCGCTGGCGAAGCCGGCGGAGCCGCCCCCGGTCTCGATCCAGCAATAGCCTGCCCCGTTGAATTCTGCTTGCGCTGGCCTTCCCTTGACTTCCGCAGCTATGCGGGCGGCCACTGCTTCTGCCTCGGCATGGGCGAAGACACCTGCCTTGGGCAGTGGTTTTCCGTTGGCCAGGATAATTGTCGTCACGTCGCCGATGGCATAGACATTGTCGAAGCGGGTAGCCAGGGTATGCTTGTCTACCGGCACCCAACCGGCCTCGTTGGCCAGGGGAGACTCGCGCACGGCACGTGGTGGCTTGTGGGGCGGCACGGCGGCCAGGAAGTCGAACGGCGCCGGCTCACGGTTCTCGAAGATCAGCTCCTTGTCTGCCGGAGCGATGCGCGTCAGGTTCAACTGGGGATTGAAGCTGATGCCCTTAGCTTCCAACATGCCCACGACCGCCCGGCCCATGGCTGGGCCGGCCACGCCCATGGGGGCAGGCTCCGGCGTGTAGACCGCCATCTCGACCTGGCCCCGTATTCCTCGTCGTCGGAAGTGATCGTCCAGCAGCAGTGCCGTCTCGTAGGGCGCGGCTGGGCACTTGTAAGGCAAGCCTGAGACCAGGACGGCGACACGCCCATGCTCGAAGCTTTGCAGCGCCGACCAGATGCCGGCAGCCCCCTTCAGGTCAAAGGGCGTATGTGCGACCTCGGAGAAACCGGGCATGGCTTCGGGAGCCAAGTCAGCGCCCAGCGCCACGACCAGGTAGTCGTAGCCCAGCTTGTCGCTGCCAACTTGTACCCAACCCTGTTCCGGATTGATCTCCTCCACCTCAGCCTGTATCACCTCGATTCCTGGTTGCAACATGCGGTGCAGGCTCTTAGTGATCTGCGTAGGCCGCCGCCAACCGGCCATCACCCACAGCAGTGAAGGGGTGAAGACGTGCTCTGCCCGCTTGTCCACGACGATGATTCGATGTTCCGCCGCCAGTTGTTCGCGCAGCGCGTTGGCGGTGACGATGCCTCCCACACCTCCCCCCAGAACGAGAGTCGTCTTGTTCATTTGCAGCACTCCTTTCAGAACACAATGACGTGGTCAGCCTCCAATGTCCAATCCCCCAGCAAGTTCATGCTCCCGGGCAATACGTCGTCGAGGAAATCTTCTGGCCCGAACCCGCGGGCCTTTGCACAGGTTCCTCAGACAGCGACCTCGCCCCGCCGGGCCAACGACTTGAGCATACGCTCGATGTTGTAGTAGCCCTGGGGGGTGTCCTGTCCGGTCTTGGCACAGGATACACCGTCGCCGATGAGGAAGATACGCACGTTCGCCTCCGGCCGTTTGACCAGGTTCAGGGCCATACGCAGGGCATTGTAAGATCGCTCGTTGCCGTAGGGCCCATCGTTAAGGATGAACAGGGTGTTGCTTTGCTTTGCGCTCACGGAATTAACCCCCTTCTGAGAACTAGTATACACGCGTTGCCTTCAAAAGTAAAGCAGGCACCATGCGCGGGGTGTTCGTCAAAGTTTTGCGTTTGGGGGGCTGAAGGCCAGGCCGCTGAAGAAAAAGGGGATGGCGAGGGCCAGGTAGTACAAGGCCAGCCAAAGCAGTTGCACCCGTTCCAGGGCGGTGCGGTAGGCATCGAAAGGGATGGCGTTGACCAGCAGAAAACGATTGACAACGATCTACAGGGGACCGTGGTCACCTTCGGCTTCGACACCGCAGCTAACACCGCCATGGAAGCCCTCGACAAACTGCACACCACCGCCGAGAGTCACCACCGCGTCATCATCTTGGAGGTGATGGGGCGTGACGCCGGCTGGATCGCCCTGCAGGCCGGTATCGCCGGCGGAGCGGACGTCATTCTGATCCCCGAAATCCCCTACGACCTGGACGTGGTAGCCGAAAAGATCAACGCTCGCAGCCGACGTGGGGCGAAATTCAGCATTGTCGTTGTGGCCGAGGGAGCTAAGCCGATGGGGGAAGACGCAGTCTACCAGCCAGGGCGCGAGATCGGCGCCGTTCGGCGAAGCACTGGCCGCGCAACTCAGGACAAGTTGCCAGGCCGAAGTGCGCGTTACGGTACTCGGTCACCTCCAGCGAGGGGGATCACCTTCTGCCTTCGACCGGCTGCTGGCCAGCCGCTTCGGGGCGATGGTGGTGCACCTGGTCGCGGAGGACAAGGTGGGTCACATGGTTGCCCTGGAGAATGACCGCATTACCTCTGTGCCCATCGCCGAGGCAGTGGCACAGCAGAAATTCGTCCCCCTCGACGGTGACATCGTCCTCACTGCCTTTGGGCTTGACATCTGCCTGGGGAACAGTCAACGAGCGATTGAGCAGATACAGAGACGGTAATGCGCTTAGTGCCTATCCGGAAACCCGCTCTGAGGCCCGTCCTCGGGCCGATTTCCACACCCGGGGACGGGTGCGGGAGCAGTTTTCGGATAGGCCTTACTGGTGTGGACGGCGTTTCCGCAACGTGTCCAACCACTCCTCTTCCAGAGTAGTCAGGTCAGCGCCGTACGTCTGTTGCAGCGCCGTCTCGAAATCGGTGCGTGGGTAGAGCGCTTTGAACCGCTCCACGCCGTACCCGTCCAGCAGGAAGCAGACAAAGGAACCCGATACCGGATACGCCCACTTGTACTCGAACCAGGCGTTCCCCAGGAGTTGGGAAGGGGGAGTCAGCTCGCCTGCGCGCAGCAGATCCGCAGCGGTGGCGTGGTGATCCTTCCCACTGTGATCCATGCACACGGCGATCCCCTCGCCCAGCAGAGCCTCGCTGGGCTCCCCCAGGGCCCACGAGGTGATGACGTGGGTCATCTCATGGCCCAGGCTCTGGTGGTTCTGGGCCGATATCCAAAGGGCGTGAACCTCGTGGCCCTCGTTAATGGCGAAGCCGGAGTTCCGCGCTGTGGCTCGATATAGCGCCTCTTCCGAAGGATAGAGATAGAAGTGAATGGGGTCACTGTAACTCACGCCCAGGGAGCGGACAATCTCCCCGAAAGCCCACTCGTGATCGGAAGCGATGCTCTTGATCTCGCGGGCCACGTAGGTATCGGGCAAGTAGTGGAAAATGAAGTGCGAGCTCTCGTGGGTCAGCCATTTGTCGTAGAGAGGGGCCTCGGCGAACTCGGTCAGGCGCAGGCTGTTTGCAATGGCCTCAAAAGTTGGCTCCAGGTTGCTGTACTCCTTTTCCGGAGACCAGGCAAGAATGAGGTAGCCCACGCGGTTGCGCACCGTTCCCAACATAAGGCCCTGGTGGGGCACGCCATCCCAGCGGTAGGTTTGCTCAACCCCCACGGCAGGGTAGCCGCTCAGGGTCGTTTCCGCGCGAGTCAGCTCCCGGTAGTCATCCCACTTGCCGGACAGCAGAGCAGAGACGTCGTCCACCAGGGCTTGTGCCGAGAGTGCTTTGACGTGGATAGAAACAGCCAGAGCAGCGTTGCCCTCCTCATCGGCCCAGAACTGCATCTCCGAACCGGAACGGTGGAGGGTCCACTCTGCCGGGTAGTCGAGGGCGAAGAAGCCATCAGGGTCCTCGTAGGTAGCGTCCAGGGGCACGACCGGGGTGGCGAATGGCAGGGCAGAGCTGCGGGTCGGGGTGGGGATGCGAGTAGGGGCATCGGGCTGAACAGGCGTAGACGTGGGGGGCAGAGGCTTTTTTGGAGAGGCCACCGGGCCAGCCGTTGCAGTGCTTAGTTCTTCGAGTAATGCGTCCACCTGCTCACCGTCGTAGAGATCCCCCGTCTCCATGCCCACAGCACTCTTCTCCAGGCCCTTCCAGAACTCGGCCCAGGAGGTCCGGCCGGCGACCAGCCCCTCCCAGGTCCGCACGTCGGCATCCAAAAGAAAAGTGTACTCATCCTGCCAGAGCAGTTGCGCCTCCAGCACCTCGACGCCGGGGTATCGCTCGTACAGCAGACCGAATCCCCAGCGTAATTGCTGCTCGAACGCGGAGGCTGTTTGGTCAGGTGTTGCCAGATCGGCGAGCAGATAGGCCGTCGATCGCCCGTCCCAGGTTTCGCCCTGGCCGACGTCGTAGAGAGGATAAGGTGTTTCTTCTTTGGAAGAGATCGAAGTCGGAGAGGGCGACGAGACGGCCTGGGTGGACGTCGGCGCTATGGACGAAATGGTATCGGATGGTCGGGGGGAAAGTGGGCGCGAGATCTCCTGCCTGCCCGGGAGACCACAGGCGAACAGCAGGAACACGCAAATAGCGGATAGCATGACAGGGGTTAATCTGCCCTGGCTTTTGGGGTTCATGGCTTGTCTTGGCCTTTCTCCGCGGGAGTCTTCACGGAACTGCGCTTCGGTTCGTGTTTTGCTGCCGTCTGCTCAATACTCGCTGCATTCCGAATACGTCTTTTTGACCACGGTCCACAGCTTGTTTCGGTCGAACTTGCCGCTCGTGTCGTAGACTCCTCTGTAGTTCGCCTCCAACAGGTCCATGCGATCCATCTCTTGAAGCACGTAGAGGGTAGTGAGCCAGGCATAGTATTCTTTCTCCACGGTGCACTCACATTTTCCCCCGTTGACGTGTTGGACAGCGTGGGTCAGTTCGTGGCCCAATGTTGCCGCCACAAATACCCAACTACTTTCTTTCCAGAATTGTCGAGAGACAACGATGTGACCCGCTTGTGGGTTCTCCCGGTTGCACGCGGCCTGATAGGCAGCATTTCCCTTGTAGTAGTTATCGAGGCGAATCTCAATGCGGTGCCTTACAGCGAAGTCGGCCAGGTCTTGCAGCAGGTCGTTCTGAGCCACGGCCAGCATACGCCAGGCCGGCAAGATCTCGGGGTCGAAGAGCTCCTCCGGTGTGGCTGGTTCCTTTGGGGTCTCCTCAACTGCGGTCTCCCCGATCACCTTGAAGTCGGCGCTGCGGGCCAGTTGATCGCCGATGTACAGGTTCAAGGTGTAGCGACCGCCATCCAGGCCACTGTCATCGGAAAGGAAATAGTAGGTGATCCCTTCAGGCCCTTCGTCCCACGTCACATCCTTCCGAACCAGCACATCCCCCTCGTACAGCCACTCGCGGCTCCACGACCGGCCGTCGCGCATGTTCATGAACGGGAACACGGCATAGACCTCGGTGATGCCGGCATCGAAGTCCGTGCCGGTGCCTATCGGCGCCCCCTCCTCCGTCACGTCTTCGGAAAACTGGATCGCGCCGAACGCAGCGCTGCCGCCCGGCGGTAGCGCCGACTTTTCGCCGACGTCGAACGATCCGGTCTGCACCGGCCGGTCGCCGACGAAGAGCGTCAGCGTGAAGTGCCCGTTGAGGCCCTCGTCCTCGGTGAGGCCGTAAGCCAGCCAGCCGCTGGGGCCGTCCTCCCAAACTTCATTGCGCATGTCCTTGTACGGTTCGCCGTCTCGCTCCCACAACAGCCCCCACGCCCGACCGTCCTCCATGTTTTCGTGGTCGAAGTACGCCCAAACGGTAGTCGTGCCGGCCGGGAACACGCTCGCCGGGTTGATCAGCTCCCCGTCGTCGGTCACGTCTTCGGCAAACACAAAGTCGCTGAACGTGGGCTGCGGGCCGGGCGAGGGCGTGGATGAGCCCTGCGCTGCCGGCGCCACGGCGGAGAAGTTGTCGAACAGGACGTCAACTCCCGGCGTGTCGAAGCTGCCGGCCATGAGACCGATGTACCCGGCGCTGAAGGTGTTGTCCCGAACCTGGCTGAGCAGTGTGCCGTTGGCGTAAAACAGCAGCGTGTTCGTCACACACTCGACTCGCAGGTGGTTGACCGTGCGACCGGCGCGAATGGCCGTTGTCACCGTCCAGGGCACGAGTTCCGAGTACTCGTCCTCCACGAAGCGGGCGATCTTGTAGTACCCGTCGCTGGTGGCCTCCATGTAATAGTAGCTATCACCGTTTGCCCGACAGTATACCCCGAACGAATTATCGTCGGTCGTGCCCACGTTCTGCACGTCCACTTCGATGATCACGTCGGATGCGTAGACCGGCACGCCAGAGAAGGTGAGTTTGTTCGCCTTGTCCAATCTCATGCGGAAAGCGCCGTTCGCGTAATCGTTGACTCCGATCTCATCCCGGAAGGTCGTCCACCCGCTGTTCGGGTCGGAGAAGTCGTCGTAGAAAGGCAGGGGCAAGCGGTTGGCCGAGGCCTCCCCCGATGTGGCCACGGGCGGGGTGGGTGCAGTCGCGAGCGGTATAGCAGCGATGACGTCACCTGTCGTCGTGAGTTGCTGGGTCTTGAAGCGTGCGCCGGGGTTCGTCCGAACGTCGGGCGACACGGCCGTCGGCGTTGGTTCGGTGACCGTCGGCTCCGCCGTGGCGGTCGGGATCGCGGTCGCGGCAGCCGTCGCCTCAGCGGTGGAGAGCGAAGCGGCGGCTGTGGGCTTAGCCTCACGCTCCTTGTTCCTGCCCGCCGGCGTGCAGGCCAGTAGAGCCATGGACAGGGCCGCAACGCTCAGAAGGGCGATCCACAAACGGCTGTACCTTTTCATTTTCCTTTCCTCCTCCACTCAACTGTCTGCATCGTGCTCAAGAACCCTTCAGCACCAGCGGCAGGTAAATGGACGATTTGGCGGCAGTGCTGGACGTGAGTCGGGCAGCGATCAAGCAGGACCTGGCAGCCCTTCACTCGTTCTCGTTTCTCCGCTCTGAGGGCCAAACCGTCGCAGTCTTACCGGGTGCTGGCCAAAAGGCCAGGCCGGCGGCCTCGAACGCTTGCAGCAGCTCGCCATCGAGTGCGTAGAGATAGGTGGTGAGAGGCGGATCCCACAAATCCCCTTCGGTCACCGCGATGTGCTGTCCATCGGGCGACCACGCAATAGCGTGGATGGCGGGGTGGCTGGTCAGCCAGATCGGCTCGCTGCCGGCATCAGTAGAGATGACGAAAACATTCTTCTGATCCGATGCCCTTGACCTGGCACTGAAGGCCAGCCACCGACCGTCAGGCGACCAGGCCAGGTGTTGGGTGACGGGCATCCGCGCGATCTCCACCGGCGCGGCGTCGGCGCTGGGAACCAACTCGATTGCAACGTCATCCGAGGCTTCCTCTTGCTCGCTGTAGACCATACGGCCACTGCCATCAGGAGCGACGGAGAACTCTGAAGCAGGCTCGCACTCGTAGGCCTGATTCAGCAAACGGGTGTGCTCGTTCGCCACGTCGATCTGAAAGAGGCTGAACCAACAGCCGCGATGCGCGTAACGGTTGCCGAAGACAATGCCGCTGCCGTCGGACAGCCACTGACTGAAGCAGTTGTCGCAACTGGTCAGTTCAAAAGGTGTGGAGTGAACGATCCGCGGTCCCAGGGCGTCTATTCTGTAGATGCCCAACTTGTCCCCTTCACCGCTGGCGGCCACGAAAGCGAGGGTTCGACCGTCTGGAGCCAGGGAAACGGCCTGGGCCTCTCCCAGATGTCCCGCAAAACGGCTGAAGCTGGTGTCGGCCCCTGCTTTGGCCAGGTGGATCTGGGAGCCCACGCGGGATCCCATTTCGAATTGCCAAACGGCGGCCAGCTCCAGAGCCAGGTGTTGGTCATCGGCAAGCCAGAACAACGATAGCGGCCCGTAGCGATAGCTGGACGGGTCGAGATCATCGATCGGTTGATACGTCGCGGTCAGCGTATTCAGTGGTTCTCCATAGGAACTCACGATCCCTATTCGCATTTCATCACTCAATCGCCACCATCGCTTGTTCGATTCGTTGGGTGAAGCGAAGAAGAAGGCCAGCTTCTGACCATCGGATGACCAGGCGACTGGCCTGGCCCCACTGTCCCTCAGCAGGATCATCTGGCCACTGCCCACGTCCACAATGTGGAGCCGTTTGTTTCGATCAGCGACCACGAGATGTTGCCCATCGGGTGACCAGGCCAACACGCTGTCCGGGTCGAGATCGGCAGCGCCGACAACGGTGCGCACTCTGCCATCCGCCATGGCCAGCCGCAGGCTTCCATCGTAGGCTACGAACGCGCCCAATGCAAGCGTGGTGGGGGCAAGAGTCGCTGTCGGCTCCGGGGAGTCCGCAGGCAATACGGGTTTCCGCGTCGAGATGCTCCCGCTGACCCGGCCCGACGGCGTCGGGGAGGCGGTCGCTGGCGGCGCGGCTGTCAGTGCAACAGCGGTGGCTGTGGGCTTAGCCTCACGCTCCTCGTTCCTGCCCGCCGGTGCGCAGGCCAGTAGAGCCACGGACAGGGCCGCAAGGCTCAGAAGGGCGATCCACAAACGGTTGTACCTTTTCATTTTCCTTTCCTCCTCCACTCAACTGTCTGCATCGTGCTCAAGAACCCTTCAGCACCAGCGGCAGGTAAATGGAAAAGCGTGGAACGGTAGCCCATCAGGGTGAGCACGTTGCTCCCCTCACTCAGCGTCGCGAATGCACGAACCCGCCCATCACGAACTACAGGGCGGATACTGCTGCGAGTCGGCGTTGTCAATCCAGGACCCGGCCGGTGCCTGATCACCCGTGTCCGAGACCATGAATACGAGTTGATCGTCGGCTTCAAGCAAGGCGTCCTCCGTAACGGTGATGTGTCCACTGATGACTTCATCGAACTGCCAAGGAATCTGCTGCCAGCCGCCGCCAGCGTAGGCATACACAAAAAGCCGGTCGAGGGGCACTCCACCGAAAGAGGGCATCTTGTCGCCCGTCGTCACGCTCAGTCCCAGCCCAACGATGGGCCTCTTGCGGCCCCGTTTTGCGACGAGTTCCGCCCCTTTCCTCTGAATATTGTTGGTCATTGGTCTACTATCCTCCTCTTCCCGAGTTTTGCTGTTCCTTCAGTTGCGTCTGCGGTAACTGCTCAATGCCGCCTTTGTCCGTAGGGTGGCACAACCGGTGCAGCAAAGCTAACAGCGATGATCCATCGGTAAACGAATGCTTCTCGTCGTCGGTGACAGAACGAACCGTACCCCGCAACGCCTGGGGCTCGTCCG
>CAZDTE010000059.1:0-20191 GCA_964508275.1 uncultured Ardenticatenales bacterium | reverse complement strand
CCAACGCCAGCGCGATCTCCTCGGCCAGGCCAGTAACCTTCCGCACCTTGGTGCCTGGCGAGGGCAGCACGTGGAAGCGCACGAAACGGGGGGCCACCATGCCACCACACACGCGGGCTGGCAGCCGGAATTGGCTTAGCACGGTCTCGATTGCATCGGCTTGTTGGTTCAGCAGGGAATCAGTAGCCATCTGGGAACATCCTAACATAAAGAGCTAGAAATTATGTTCTAGTATCATTATACAAGAAAAACCCCGCTTTGTCAAGAGGCATTCACTTGGCCAGCGCAAACACCCACACCAGATCGTGATGGTACACGGCGCGGAAGAACGGACTGGTCACCAGATCCGCGAGCGGCAGAGGATCCGTCTCGCCGAAACCGATTTGCCCCCGGCGCTGACCGACGTAGACGTGAGTTACGCCCTCCTCGCGAAGCCACGTGGCCGTATCTGACGCTCCGAAGTCGGCGTGCGACAGCCGGTTGTAGAAATCAAGCAGTTCCCTGCGGAATTCCGGGCGCTGCAACGTCTCGCTGTTGTACAAAAGCGGCGGAATCGTGTTTGCGCGGCCGGCGAGTAGCGGGGTCCACCAGCCGGCGTCCGATCCGACGACAACGCTGTCACCATAGGCCAAGAATCCGTTGACCAGGAAGCGCGAATCCGGAGCGGTGTTCTGGCGAATCCAGTCCATCGCTTCGAGATCGGGGCGGGTGACCATCTGGAATCGGGCGTCCCGGGCCGTGACTTGCGTCCGTCCACCGAACAGTCCCACGGCCAGCAGGGCGGCAACCGCCACATATCCTGCCGGCTGTCGCCACCGATGGGCCGATTCGAGCACCTCTCCGGCCAAATACCCGACGAGCAGACCGGCGGGCATGTAGAGGGCAATGAACACGGCGAAGTTATTGACCACTCCGGCCCCAGGCACGCCGATCAGGCTGGGGTTCGCCAGGAGCAGCAGGAGAATCGTCCACACAATGACGACCATCATCCCCTGGTGGCGGCGCACCATCGCCCACAGACCGGCCAGCAGCATGAGGGCGATCAAGCCGGCGGGCAAGTAGGGATGGATGTCGCCGATGTCGTTGTATCCGGTGCGCAGGAAGGCCGTTGCCCGGCCGGCCGCCATGCGGCCATAGATGGCCGTCAACCGGCTGGACAGCAGGTTCACCAGCCAGGGCAGAGCCAGCCCAAACGCCAGCGCCCCGATCGGGATCAGCCGGCCAAACGTTTGTCGCCCGCGCGCCAGAGCGCCATCCCCCGCCAACAGATGGAAGGGCAACCAGGCCAACAGAAAACAGATGTAGAAGAGGAAGACACGGTAGTGCGTCAGGCCCAATCCGGTGGCGACGAGTCCGGCAAGCATGATTTCCCGGCGGCCGCGGCCCTCCACGGCACGCACGGTCAGGAGGATGGCAGCGGGTAGCACGGCCTGACCGGCCAACTGCGTATACCGGCCCCAGTTCACGTAGTACTGCGGCATCGGCGATAGCAATCCGGCAACCAACGCCGCGCCAATCCCCGCCCACCGGCTGCCGGTCAGGTGAACGGCGAGCGGGTAGAGGCCCAGCACGGCCAAGACATTGAGTGCCTGGCCAGCAACTATCGTTGCCGTCGTCAGTTCCTGGCCGGTGATCCAATGGATCGCGGCGGCGAGGCTGTGAAATCCAAAATGGTAGGTGAGAGAGAGGATCGGCACGTAGGGCTCCCACGACTGAAACAAGCCGCCCCGCTCGACAAGGAGTTGTGCCACCATCGTGTGCTGGTACGAATCTCCCCACAGCGGCACATCCAGCCCGCGTACGGCAAGCCACCGCGTGATCAGAATCAGCACGAAGACCAAACCGAGGGTCAGATCAGCGGGCGACAGACGAAAGCGGAGCCGCTGCGCCGCCCGATTCTGCTGCCGACGCCGACTGGCGTGCACCAGAATTGCGGCGCCCGCGAGAGCGAGGAACCCACCCACCACCAGCGCGTTCACCCGCACGCGCAATACCCATGCCCAGAGCAACAGGAGCGGTAGGAGAGCCACACTCAGCGCTGGCGCGGTGATCAACCGCGCCATTACGCCCGCGCCATCCTCCGACTGAAGCCATACGAACGCAGCCAGTCCGGGAAGAAGTAGCAGGGCGACCAACGCGATCCCGAACGGAATCGCTCGAGCCACTTCCCCGAACAGGGACGCGGCCAGCCGCAGCGGATCATACCGCAAGCGGAAGACCAGTTGCCCGTCTGCCGGCTCGCCCGCGACGTGGAGCGCTCCATCGACAAACCCATCTGCCGGCCCCAACCAGGCCGTGACAGCATCGCCGAGCCGCGACGTCGGGGATTCCAGGAGGACGTAATACCGCCGGTCCGTGGATTTGGTCTGGGGGGCGAACGAAAAGGTTTGGTAGGCATTGTCAGCGACGTCGGATGCCGACACCATTACGGTCGCGAGATCGTCGGAACGGTCGGGGCTTTCCCGAAGGTGAAAGATGATCGGCTGAGAGTTCTCCCGCGCGTAGGTGGCCAGGAAAACGTCCACGCCGCTCAGCCCACCCCAGCGAGCGACGAACGTCTGGCCGACGGTGTGCGAGCCGTAGATCTCGCCCACCGGGATGTTGGTGTTCCGGTCTTGTGCCGTCTCCACCCAAGGAGCGCAAGCAGAGAGGAGCAACGTCAGCGCCAGCAAGATGAAGGGCGTTGCCTGCCTCCAAGACGACGAAGTGCGCGGCCCTCCCTGTCGCAGTGCCGCGAGCGATCGGTGGGGAGTGCTTCGCTTGCCGTTCATGCCCAGGTCGCAACCGCCTTTCCAAGACTCACGCGCCGAATTATAGCGCATCACCGGAGCCTTGGCAAGAAGTGGTGTGGCGCCGGTCGAGCGCCGGGACAGGGATTCCGGCGCTACGGTGCCCGTACCAGGCACAGCCCTGGAATCCTATTCCAGGGATTGAACCCCCCAACGCAAAACGATGACGAGCATCCAGTAGCAGAAGCTTGACAATCTGCGTGGGGTACGCTATAATTGCCGTGCTTGCCGAGGTAGCTCAGCCTGGTAGAGCATCGGACTGAAAATCCGTGTGTCCGCAGTTCGAATCTGCGCCTCGGCACCTGACGGGAGCGTTGCACGCTCCCGTCGTTTGTTTTGAACGCCTGGCCGGTGCACGCGCATTCCTCTTCCGTTCAGGTGTTCAGGCCCCAGTCGTACGGCCGGTAGGTGAGGCACGCGCTGTCGCCGTGCGCCGCCAGCCACGTGTGACGCGCGTCATCCGCCGGCAGGTACCGAACGAGGCGTTCGATTACGCCGTCCCGCCCACCGAAATCGCCGGCATACCAGCGAAAGATCGATGATAGCTGCACCTCGCCACGTTCCTCATCCACAGCCACGTCGTTCGCGATGAAGTTCTGCGCCGCCAAATCGAGTTGGGCGTCGATCTGCTCCGCACCGTACACGCCGATCGGCGGGCACGACCGGCTGGCGCAGTTGAGGGCGAAGTGCACGCGCGGGTCGGGTGGCTGCATCACCCACCACCGGCGTGGATCGGACGGCGCGAACTGCGGCCCGGGAACGAGCATGTGCCCCCAGTTGCCGCGCAGGATGCCATGCTCGATGTCGTCGAGGCTGAAACGGCGCCCCCCCACGATGTACGCCGCCCGCCGGAAGAACCGCAGCAATCCCAAGCGGCCCTCCGTCACGCTCTGCTGCACACCGAGCGCGATCACCGCGTCGATCACCAGCGCGTTGTATAGGTTGATCCAGAACGCCAGTTGCTCCTCCCGCGTGGTCAACGTGGCCAGGTCCAGTTCGCAGAGCAGGGACGCGCAACTCGTCCGATACCGGGCATACGCCTCGCTGTGGCGCAGGCGAGCATAATCCACATGCGCGCCCGCCTCGTCGAAGGCGAGACCTTTGAACGCATTGATCGCTCGCTTCAGATCCGCCGCCACATCCGCGCCCGCGCCCGGATTGCCTGCTGCGGGGGCGGTGTTCAACACCTCGCGCGGCGACGTGCCGAGCAAGCGGTTCAGCAACCGCTCCCGCAACCCGATCAGCCGGTCCGAAAAGCTCACGTCGTTTTCCAATACCCTTCCAGCTTCACACCCAGCCCGTCCGCCAGGCGGTTGACGTAGGCATAGTAGGCCGCGATCTGAGCGATGTCCAGGATCGCGCGATCCGAAAAACCGGCACCACGCAACGCCTCGATGTCGCTGGCGGCGATCGACGCCGGCTCCTTTGTCAGCTTGGCGACGTAATCGAGCATCGCCCGATCGGCGTCGCTCAACGGCGCGCGGGTGTAGTCGATCTTCACCTGTTCGACCAGGTCGTCGTCCCTGGTCACTCGACGGAGAGCCTCCCCGTGATGGAATATTCAGTAGCGACAGTGGTTGATGACCGACACCACCGTGCCGATCATCTCCCGCTGATACCGCTTGAGCGGTGACGGCCCGAACATCAACGTGCGGTACATTGCCCGGTGATCCAACATCGACTGCGGACTCAGGCTGTGGATCTTCATGATGTTCGCGGCACGGCCGGTGATCGGATCGGCGCACTGCTCGTAGGCAGCGGCCAGGTCCGCATCCGCCTCCGTCTCGTCAATCATCTCGACCCAGGCATAATCTGTCATCTGAGCGCTCCTTCTTTTTCTGCCAAAACCAGGGCATATCCCAACCGGCCATCACGCACGGCATCCGTTGCCAGCCGCGCCAACTCGTGGGCCTGATCGAAATCGGCGCCGGGCAAATCGAGCTTCCCCAACTTTGTCAGCAGTTCCGCGCCCAGCAACCGCGCACGAACATCCCGGATCATCTGGTTCAACGCCTCCGCGTGTGCCTCCGTTTGGAACGCGGTCAAGCCGGCCGCTTCGAGAAACGCGACGTAGCGGTCGAGCGGCTGCGCGTCGGCGATGCAGGCGATCCACGCCAGCAGCCCTTCCAGTTCCTCCGGCAGGGTTCCTCTGTCCCGCGTCAGGTCGCTCAGGCCCACGCGCCCACCCGGCCGCAGCACACGGGCGAACTCCTCGGCAGCCGCGCCTTTACCGGGAAACGTACAAAACGCGCACTCGCAGACGATCGCGTCGAACGTCGCGTCGCCGAAACCAAGTCTCTCGGCATCGCCCTGCCGGAAGCGCACGCGCCCCTCAACCCCCTGCTCCACCGCCGCGCGATTTGCCTGGCGGACCAGATCCGCCCCGAAGTCCACGCCTTCGACGCGGCAGCCAAACCGCTGTGCCAGAAAGATCGCGCTGGCTCCCGTGCCGGCGGCCACGTCAAGCACGCGGTCACCCGGCCCGAGATCGAGCGTCTCCCCCAGTCGCTCCGTGAGAGCCAGCCCTCCGGGGTGGAAGGAATCGCCGAGCAGTAGCCGTGCCCAATCGCTTTCGTAGAGCGCCGCGCAGCAAGACTTCAGCTCGTCGGCGTCTGCCCTGCCGAGCGCCGGAGCCGTTCCTGGTTTCACGACGAACCGCCAGGAGTGCGCACCGTCTCGTCGAACGAGAACGTGAGCGGCGGCGGGTCGTACGGGACACCCTCGCGTTTGGCCTGTACCCTGGCCCGCTCACGCGCCACGAGCTGTGCCGTTGCCTGCTCACGATAGCCGGCGCTGTTATAGGCGCAGAAAGGGATCTGCTTGCCGTCGGGCAGCAGTATCTCCTTGCAACACTTCATCAGGTTCTTCTGGTTAAACGTCCAGGGATCGAGGAAATCTTGGAGCATGATCATGAACATGCGGTCGGCGATCGCGCCGAGGTCCAGCCCCTCGGGGATGCCGCAGGCCGCGCACGTGATGGCGAATTCTTGGGCCGCTTTCTCGGAGCCGGGCACGGCCGAGGACGACCATAAGCCCTCCAACGCGGCGCGGATCTCCGGGCCGATGTCCGGCAAGATGCGGTTCGAGATGTAGTCGAGGTAGTCGTCCACGTTGAGGACACGGGGCAACGGCGTCACCACGCCATCCTCGACGTAGGCGTAGGTGACCGAGTTGCAGGTCGGGAAACAGCACGGCACCGGGACAAAGTCCGACTCGACGAACAGGCCGCCGGTTTGTGCCTCGATCAGTCGCAGGATGTGAGGGATCGTGATCCGCCGGAGCGGGTCATGCCGGCCATCGTGGCGACCGGCATGGAAGGCCGGCTGAAAGTTCACGCCGAACACGGCCGGATGCTCCAGACCGAACTCGACGATCCGTCCCACCTCCTGTTCATTCACACCGCGTTCTACGGCCGGAATGAGGACAGCGCGGCAACCGATCTCCGCGAGCCGGTCCAGCGCACGCACCTTCGTCTCCAGCAGGTCCGGTTCGCCTCGCAAGGCGCGGTACGTCTCCGACTCGAAACCATCGAACTGGAAGTAGATCGACGGCTTCAGCTCGGCCAGTTGGGCGACAAAGCTGTCGTCACTGGCGATGCGCTTCCCGTTGGTGTTGAGCATGACATGCTGAATGTTGCGATCCATCGCGGCGCGCATCATCGGGATGATCTGGGGGTGGATGGACGGCTCACCGCCGGAGAACTGCACCACTTCCGGGTTGCCCTCCGTCTCGATCAAGTGGTCCAGCATGTCTTCCACCTCGCCAAGCGTGAGGTTGAACCCCGGCCCGGCGTTGGCGAAGCACAGCGGGCAATCCATGTTGCAGGCGCTGTTCACCTCGATGATGCCCAGGCAAGCGTGCTGCTGGTGGTCCGGACACAGCCCACAGTCGTGCGGGCAGCCGCGCTCCACAGGGGTAGTGTACTTGAGCGGCAGCGTGCCCGGCTTGTTGAATTTGGCGAACGCGGTGTATGCCTGCGCGTCGGCGTAGATCAACCCCTCGAACAGGCCGTGGTCCGGGCAGCGCTTGCGCATAAACACTTGGTCGTCGCGCAAGATGATCTGTGCATCGATCACCCGCCGGCAGGTCGGGCAGATGCTGCGAGTCAACTCGTAGAACACGTAGTCGGCGTCTCGTTTCTTCATCGCTTACTCCGTAATCGTGTACACGGTCGTGTCCGGATGGTAGTCCACCCAGCCGAACCAGAAGGCGTACGTGGCCGGCACCTGGGCCAACTGCGTCCCCGCCAGCGGGCCGCTGATCGCCGTGCCGGTGAGGATGTCCCACTCACTCGACGTTTCGGCGTCCCCGACGCGGCGCGGCTCGTTGCCGGACGCGAACGTGAGCACCGTTCCATCCGCCAGCGTGCGGTCGAACACGGCGCCCGAAGCGGTCGCCCGGTCGAACAAGACGGCTACGGCGATCCCGCCGATCTCGTCGTTGATCACCGGGTGATCGTTCAGCAGCGAGAAGCGATAGGCCCGGGCCTGGCCGGCCAGCCGCACGCCGATCACATACTCCTTGGAGGGGATATCGTCGTCACGGAGCGGGCCACCCTCCCCGAACGGGAACGCACCGCGTCGCGTGACCACACCTTCGGCACCACTGCGGTAGTAGCTGGCGTACGGATCACGCCCAAACTTGTCTGGGCTGACAACCAGAGTGTCGGGATGGAGCGCCTTCCACGTTCCCCAATCGGTCTGCAGGGCGGGAAGGAGCGTGAGTTGCGTTCCCTTCAGATCGCCGGCGATCGCCCGGCCCAGGATGTGGCTCCACAGACTCTCGGTCTGGTGATCGTACATGATCAGGCCATTGCGATACAACATGCCGCTCACGCCGAAGGTGACCGTACGACCGTTCGTGATCTCTCGGGCATACACGATGCCCGTGTAGCAAAGCGGTCACCAGGTCGCGGCGATCGGTTGCCCGCCGACGACATCGTTGACGATCTCGTGGGCGCTCAAGAAGGGAATCGGGTAGGCGCGGCTGTCACCGTTGATGCTGACGCCGATGACGCGCAGGTCTGCGCTGATGCCGGCCCTTTCCGCATCGTCCGCGCTTACCAGGATCGTGCGCGCCCTTTCGGGCAGAATCGCGGGGATGGCGTCGGGCGGCAACAACACCTTCACCTCATCCAAATCGATGCCGGCCTCGCCGAGTTGCGGCTGCAAGCTTTTTCCGCCAGGTGTGGGAGCCACAATCACCTCCGCTGGACGTTCTCTTGGGGTCACGGTTGAATCGGGCACGGCGGTTCCGTTCTGCGGCGTCGGTTCCAGCGCCTTCGCCAACGGGTTCGACGAAGTGCCCGGCACACAAGCCGTCACCACGAAGAGCAAGCCAGCAAGAAACAGCAACCGCTTCCTCAATGAACCGGCTGGCCATTCACGCTGCACGGGAGTCTCCTTTCGTTGATCCCGCCAGCCGCCGCAGAAGGTTCAGGAGTTCGGGGACCGGAGGCCTGTCCGTCGGATCGTGGCTGCGGTAGGCCAGCCGCACGATGCCGGCGGTGTCCACGATGAAGTCGCCACCCAGTTGCGCCGAGTCGTCCTGAATGCCTCGCCATTGCCGTCCGGTGGCGAGTAGTTGCACGTATCGCCACATCGTCCGCAGGCTCCACGAGCGCAGCCACGACCGTTCCAGGCCATAGGCCCGGTAGACCGTCCGGTCGCGGTCGAGCAACACAGGGAACGGAGCCCCCGCCTCGTGCAGCCAGGCTGTGACCAGCGGCGAGGCGCTGAACGAAACGATGAGCACCTCCGCGTTCAGCCGGCGCAGTTCGTCTTCGTGCTGGCACAACTGTGCCACATGCTCGCGGCAGGGCAGTCAGCCCAGGTGGCGCAAGAAAACCAGCAGGGCAGGACGTCCTGCCTGCTCGCCGGTAGTGGACAGGTTACTCCGCAGCGCATCATGCAGCGAGATCGTCCGGCCTTCGGGCGTTTTCAGTGTAAAGTTGGGGGCGGTTTCGCCCACGTTGAGCAAGGCGTGGTCCCTTTCCATACGCTTCTCGGGCAACTGGCAGTAGTATACCACACTTTCTGCCCTGAGCCCAAACTTCCTGTACGCTAATCTGACAACCACACCGGTTGGTTTCTTACCTGGCTTGCCCTTCACAACGCTTCGTGTTAGAATAAAGGCATTACCCCACCGGAATCGCGCTGGGCGCCGCGCTGCTCGGTGCGGCCGCACTAGCGCTATTCAGCATCATCGGACGCGACCTGGCGCGTGACGGTGAGGTAGATATGCTGACGCTGACGGCGGTCCCGCTGGCAGTCGGTGGTGGCCTGCTGTTGCTCATGGCCTTGCCCGGAGCGGAGTGGCGATGGAATCCCACATCCATCGGGGTTGTGTTGTGGCTAACCTTGTTGAACACGGCCCTGGCCTACGTGCTGTGGAACAGAGCCCTCCGGCATCTGAAGGCCTTTGAAGCCAACGCGGTGGTCAACCTGGCCCCGATCTGCACAGCCTTGCTCGCCTGGCCAATGCTGGGAGAACGGCTAACCCCAATTGAGTTCGCCGGTATGGGGATCGCCATCGCTGGAGTGGTCTTGGTCAGCTTGCGCCCGAAGGAGGCGTAAGCGGCTATTCCGCGGCGCGGGTTTCAAGCAACTCGATGAGGGCGTCCATCAGCGCCTTCCCCAGCGTGGAATTGAATCGCTCGGCGATGGCCGTTTGGCGGGCTTCCGGGCTCTGGCTTTGACCGCCGGGCCCGGCACCGGGAAACCGCCCGCCGCCCGGCGGCCCACCCGCACCCGGGACAAAGCCGCTTGGAGGACGGAAGCCTCCGCCCTGCCCGCCGTTGCCTTCGCCAGTTCTATCGAGGCCCCGTTCCTGCAACAGCGACCGCATCGTGGCCGGCGTCAACTCCAGCCTCTCAATCGCAGCGAGCTGTTCGGGCGTCATTGCCTCCTGAATTTGGTCGAAGACCGCATCGATCTCCTGTTGCGCCGCCGTTCCGCTCTGCTGCAGGGTGCGGAGTAGCTGCCACAACGGGAGCAGCTCGCCGGCCTGTTCCGGCGTCACGGCTTCGGGTGTATCCTCAAGGGAGAACGTTCCGATCACGAGCCGCACGTTCGGCGGCACGGTCACTGCAAAGGCCAGATTGCCACCCTCTGCGGAAAGGGTGGCTACGGCCGGCGGCGTCGGACTATTGGCTGCGCTGCTCGAAGCACAGGCTGTCAGCGTCATGGCCAAAACGGATACCAGGATAGTTTTCTTGATCATGCTTTCTTGCTCCACCACCTGAGTCCCCCGAGATTTCTTGCGCCCATGTCCGAGACGCAGAAAGAAACAGGTGAATCTTGCAAACCCCCGGCGAACTATACGCCTCAGCGGCGCAGACTCTTTCGACCAGACGAACCGACGAGCAGGCCCAGAACAACAATCCGGCGCGGCCAGCCAGAGCAGTGCCTCGTGGGCGACTACGACTCCCTCAGGGTGAATTCCAGCCTGACCGTGAACTCATCCTCGACGCTGAGGATGTTGGCGAATGCGGGCGGATTGAACCCGAAATCGGTCATCCGCATGGTCGTGGTCGCCACGCCCGCAATCGTATCCCCCTCAAGCGTCGCCGTTACGTCAAACGTCGCCGGTCGCGTGATCTCACGAATGGTCAGGTCACCATGCAACTTGAAGCTCGCCTCGTCCCCTTCGTTGTAGTTGGTCGGTGCGCCCTCAACAGCCTGCGTCCTTAATTCGGCGATTGGGTACGTGTCCGATTGCAGGTCGTTTGTCCGGATGCGCCGATCGCGCCGCTCCTGGTCGCTCGTCAGCGAGCGGAGATTCACAGTGAACTGACCGGCGATCGCTGGCTCCGGACCGTCCAGCTTCAGCTGCAAACTTCCGGCGACTTCTCGCGTGCTTCCAACCGTCTCTGTTTTGCCCGTATTGATGTTCAGCCTGGACAACGCCCCGGCGAAGAACTCCTCTCTCACGATGTACGACGCCCGCGACTCTGCTGGCACGACCTTGAACGTCCGCGCTCCCTCGATCACCGGCAACTCAGCCGCTGTTGCCGGCCCAGCCACCTCCGTTGCCCGAGTTTCGCCTTCACCCCCCGCACCATATTGGCTGCCACCACAAGCCGTCAACACCAACAGCCCAATTCCGATAGCCAGCAGCACAGCAGTTACCTTCTTCAGCATCACATATTCCTCCCGTTTCAATTGAACCACAACGCGTTTTCAGATAGTCTACCTCACAAATCTTAGCAAATTCTACGCGTTTTGTCCAATTTCGCCAGGCATGACCTGCCGACGGGAAAGAACAGGCGTAGCGTCCGGCGCAAGGCCCCAGGCCACGAGCCTACTCATGGCGCAACGCTTCGATGGGATCGAGCTGCGCGGCCCGGTTCGCCGGATAGAAGCCGAAGAAGATACCCACCATCGCCGCGGAGCCAAAGGCCAGGGCGATCGACCCGATGGTCACAACCGTGCGCATGTCGCTCGTACGCCCAAAGAGCCAGGAACCACCCAGCCCGGCGCCCACCCCGATCAAGCCGCCCACCAGGCTGAGCACGAGCGCCTCGATCAAGAATTGCAGGCGGACGTCGAACGGTGCGGCACCCACCGCCTGACGGATGCCGATCTCGCGGGTTCGCTCGGTGACGCTGACCAACATGATATTCATGATGCCGATGCCACCGACCAGCAGCGAGACTCCCGCCACCCAGGCCAACAACGCACGGAAAGCGGCGGTGGTCGCCTCCTGGGTCTCAATGATGTCCTGTTGTGTTCGGATTTGAAAGTCTGCGTCCTCGGCATCGGTGATCTTGTGCTGGCGCATCAACAAGCTCTGTGTCTGGATGATCGCGCTGTCCATCGTCTCCTGGCTTTCGGCCTGAATGAAGATCACGCCCACGCGCTCCCCAAACCGGCGACTGATCGTGAACCGTTGGAAGGCCAGGGTGAGCGGTACATAGACGCGTTCGTCGTAGTCCACATCACCAACCAGGCCCTTATCCTCCATGACGCCGATGACGGTCAGCCGTACGTTGCCGGCGATGATGCTCTGGCCGATAGGATCGCTGTCGCCGAACAGATCCTGGGCCGTCGCGTGCCCCAGTACCGCTACCTTGGCTTTGCGATCCAGATCTTCTTGGACAAAGAAGCGCCCGTTGGCCACCGGCACGCCGCGCACGACCGAGAAACCAGGCATGGCGCCAAGGACGTCAACCTCGATGGTGGTCGAACCGGCCCGCACCGACTGGGAGGTCGCGATCTGCTCGGCGGCCACGCCAGTGATGCCGCTCACGTGCTGGTCAATCGCCAGCGCGTCGTCGTAGCTCAGGCCGAGCGATCTGCCGGCTTCCGGTCCGCGCGTGCGGCTCACGATGATCAGGTTTGCGCCCAGCGTGTTGATCTGCTCGGCGATGGCGGCCTCAGTACCGGCACTGACCGCCATCATGATGATGACGGCAGCGACGCCGATGATGATTCCCAGCATCGTCAGCAACGAGCGGACCTTATTGCTGGAGATCCCTTCCCCAGCCGTCCAAAGCGTCTCCCAGACACTCATACCTTCGCTCCCCCGTCGACCACTAGACCATCGCGAAGGAGGACGATCCGTTGCGCACGGGCAGCTATGTCCGACTCGTGCGTGATAACGACAATTGTGCTCCCCTGATCGTGCAACCGAGACAGGATCTCCAGAATCTCCTCGCTCGACTGTGTGTCCAGATTGCCGGTCGGCTCATCGGCCAGGATGATAAGCGGGTCATTGATCAGAGCACGCGCGATGGCCACCCGCTGCTGTTGCCCCCCCGACATCTCGCTCGGCCTGTGATGCAGGCGATCGCCCAGGCCGACCATGTCCAGCATTTCCCGAGCCAATGCCTCCCGCTCTGTCGCGCTCTGCTGCTTCCGGCCATCGTACAGCAGCGGCAATGTCACGTTCTTGAGCGCCGTCATCCGGGGCAGCAGGTTGTACGACTGGAAGACGAAGCCGATCTTGTGGTTACGAATGGCTGCCAACTGCGCCTTGCTCAACTCGCTGACGTCCTCACCACCCAGCCAGTAGCGCCCTTCCGTCGGGCGGTCCAGGCAACCGAGGATATTCATCAGCGTGCTTTTCCCCGATCCCGAAGGCCCCATGATGGCCATAAACTCACCGGCAGCCACGCGCAAGTTCACATCGTTGAGGGCGACCACGGCCACATCGCCGCTGCCATAGACCTTGGTGACTGCCTGCAATTGAATCAACCCTTCGCTCATTGGGTCTCCACAATCCCCGTGCTGACGACATCACCTTGACTCAAACCGCTGATGATCTCCGCGCTGGTATAATCCTTCAGCCCGACCTCCACTTTCCTCATCTTCAACTTGCCGTCTACCATCACGAAGACGGCGAACTTGCCGGGCGCGTACTCCCTCAACGCCTCAAGAGGCACGAGTAGCGCATTTTCCGCGCGGCCGGCAATGACATCCACGCTGGCGTTCATTCCGGCCGGCAAGAAGCGGGGATTTCCGTCTGGCGCCAGGTCAAGGGAGGCGAGCGCCTGCACGGCCGGCGCGTTGTCCACGGTCACCAGCACCGGGTCCACGCGCACCACCGCACCCTGGAACGTCTCGTCCGGCAGGGCATCGAAGGTCACTTCCACCTCGTATCCGGGAGCGATCAGAGCCATATCTGCCTCGTCCAGGTACAATTGGAGGGAGGGATGGCTCAGGTCTGCCAGCGTGACGATCGGCGCGGTCCCGACCGTTTCGCCGCTCTCGGCCAGCACCGCCGTGATCGTGCCCGCGAACGGAGCTGTTAGCACGGTCTGTTGCAACGCCTGCTGCGCGGCAGTCAAGTTGCTCTGCGCCTGGTCCACTTCCAACTGGGCGATGGCCAGGTCCTCTGCCGAGGCGCTATTCAACAGGGTGTCGAGCTGCGCTTGCGCCTGCGCCACATTCGCCTGCGCCGCCGCGATCTGATCGGCCGATGGCCCCGCCACCTGCAGATCGTAGTTCGCCTGCGCTTTTTCGTAGGCGATAGTGGCCTCTTGCAAGGCGATCGCCTGCGCCGTCATGCCGACATTACCACGCCAGGCGATCTTGTCATATTCGGCCTGGGCCTGCTGCACTGCGATCTCGGCCAGCTGCAGATCGGCCTTGGCGCTGGCGATTTCCTCCGCCTCTGGCCCTTCCAGGATCGCATCAAATGCGGCGTTCGCGCTGGCAAGACTGGCTCGGGCCGACGCCAGGTCCGACGGGTCGGCTGCGCCGGTCAGCTTGGCCAGCTGCAATTCGGCCAGACGCAGGTTGATCTGGGCCTGGGCAACCTGGGTTTGGGCATCGGTGTCGTCCAGGCGGGCCAGCACATAGCCGGCCTTCACCTGATCGCCGACCTCAACCAACATGTCGGCCAACGTCCCGCCCGTGCGAAAACCCAGGTCCACCTCGGCTGACGGAACCAGTGTGCCATTGCCGCTGGCCACAAGGGTAAGGTCTCCCCGCCGGACCGTGGCCGTCTTGACCGCCTCTGCTTGGGGTGTCGCTTCGGCCGGCAGCAATCTAGGCCGGAGATACACGACGCCCCCCACCGCCAGGAGCACAAGGACGCTGCTTGTCAGCAGCAACCATCTACTTTTCAGGGAAGAACCCATTGCCTGTCTCTCCATCTTACGCCACACGGGCCGCAACCAGCCACCCGCGTGAGAGCCATACCTCCGTTGAAACCGCGCCTAGTCTAAGGCAGATCTGTAAGCGGGTTGTGTAAGAAGTGTAAAGAAAGTGTAAACGCGTCGCTCTGGCGACGCCAAACCGCAGGGGTACTCTCGGTGTCACACGACCAGGGGCAACGCCCCCGACATCATTTCGCCTGTGCCTCCGCCAGCAAAGCCAACAACCCGTCTCGCAAACGGGCCAGGTCGTCATCGTTGTTGAAGAAGCCGGTCGAAGTGCGCAACCAGGCCGGGTCGTGGACCGGGCGGATGATCACGCCGCGTTCCGCGAGGGAGTCGGGGACTTCCGCGGCGTCCAGGCCGTCGACGCTGAAGGTGGTCAGGCCGGCGTGAGCGGCCGGGGAATGGATTGTGGTGCCAGGCAGCGCGATCAGCATCTCGCGGAAGCGCTGGGTGATGGCTTGCCCTCTCGCGAAGACAGTGTCCAAGCCGACGTCCTCTTCCAACCAGCGCAGGCCCTCACGCATGCCGAACAGCGCGGGCCAAAAGAGTGTGCCCACTTCGAAGCGGCGCGCACCGGGCGCGGGAATGAAGTAGCCGGAGAGGTCGCGCGAATTGAAGTCCTGCAACGAGGTGAATCCGACAAACGTTGGGGCCAGTTCGGCGATGCGCTCTCGCCGCACGTAGAGCGCGCCAATTCCTTCGGGGCCGCAAAGCCACTTCTGTCCGGGCACCGCGTAGAAATCCACACCCAGTGCGTGAACATCCACCGGGATCGCGCCGGCCGATTGCGCGCCGTCTACGGCCACCAGAGCGCCAACCCGATGCGCCGCGCCAGCGATCTCCGCGACGGGCAACACCGCGCCGGTCACGTAGCTGACGTGGGAGATGACCACCAGCCGCGTGCGCGGCGAAAGCGCAGCGGCGATCTTGGAGACGCAGTCACCTTCCCCCAGGCCCAGGTCGACCACGCGGATGGTGAGGCCGAAGCGGCGAGCCACAGCGTAGGCCGGCAGCAGTCCGCCCTCGTGTTCGAGCGTCGTCGTCACGATCTCATCGCCCGGCCGCCAGTTGAGGCCCCAAGCGGCGATGTTCATGCCTTCCGTCGTGTGGTGCGTCATAGCGATCTCGTCAGGTCCAGCGCCGAGTAGCCGGCCGAATCGCTCGCGCAAGTCATCTAACAAGAGTAGGCACTTCTCGCGGTACACCTTGAAGCTGGATCGCCCTTCGTGCAGTTGGTGTTCGGTCCACTCGGCGATCACCTGCGCAGTCCGTCGCGGGAGAGGGCCTTCGGTACCGGTGTTCAGATAGGCACTTTGTTCCAGGACCGGGAACTCCTGCCGGATTTGTTCGGACTTGAGAGTCATGGCACGTTTGCCCTTTCAAGACCTGCCGATCGTTGCTCGCTTTGGAATGCATCACGGGTCAGGTGTCCCGTCTCATGCGTTGCGTGCTGCGTGTTGCATATCCTGGATTTCACGCACTACGCAACACGCTCCAGGCATTTACGCCCACCGATGCCGCAGGCCGGCGCAGCGGTCTGGCTGCCGCCCTCATGGCACTTGCCTGGTGATCCGCCAATCACCCAAACAACGCCTGCGCTGCTGCACCGGCCAGCACAGGAAAGAACAGGCCCAACCCCCACCGCACAGCCGTAAACCGCCAGCCCAAGAACGGCAGTTCAAAGCTGATCGTCAACAGCGCATTCATCGCCCACGCCGTGATCATGGCCACGGCCGGCCCGATCGCCGCGCCGGCATGGTAGAGGGTAGCGACCAGAGGAAACACCACGTACGGCCCGCCGGGCAAGGCCATCCCGGCTGCTTCTGCCCACACGATGCCCGGCCAGCCCGATCCGGGCCCGATCCAACCTTGCACCAGACGCTGGGGAGCCAGCACGTCGACGTAGCCGATGATGACGAAGGCGACGATCAGCAAGGGCAGCGTGCGTAACAAGAGCCGCCACCCTTGCTCGACACCGGTCCGGTGGCTGCCGTCACCTCGTCGCCAGGCAAAAGCGAGCAACCCTGCGGCCAAAGCTCCCAGCATCAGCGCTACCCGGTTCATGTGACCATCGCCTCCCGGATCCGTTCGGCGTAGTGACCGAACAGCAATTCCGCCAGGATGCCCATCACCGGCGGGATGATCAACGTCACGGCAAACCGGACGACGGTCAGCTCCGGGCCGAGCAGCACGAATTCGAGCGGCAGTCGAGTCACGGACCAAAGGTTCTTGGCCGTGACGAAGGCAACCAGCACACCGATACCGGCTCCGGCGTTGAGCAGGACTGCCGCGATCGGGTAGTAGACGTACGGGCCACCGGGTATGAGGGCGCCACCCAGGCAAGCCAAGGCGATGCCCTTCCAGCCCGCGCCGGCGCTGAGCCAGCGCGAAACGAAATCTGACGTAACCAGCGATTGTGTCAACCCGGCGATCAGGAACGCTGCCAGCAGAAGGGGGATGACCGAAACGAGCAGCCGGCCACCGCTCACCAGCCCGGCCAGGGCCAAGTCGACACCACCTTGCAACCAGGCCACGGCTGCCAGCAGCAAGGAAACCCCGGCCAAGAATAACGTCGTGCGATCAATCACCGGTGCCTTCATCCGTGCGCGCCCAGACCGGCCGAATCTCAATCCTGCTTACTGAATAGCCACACGCCGGGGATGAGAAAAGCAATGCCGACGAGGGCCATCACGACCACGTCCGTTGCAATCGGATGCAGCGAAATGAAGGCGAGGGCCTGGTCCGGCACGCTCCCGCGCAACGCGACCTGGCGCAGCGGGTCGACACCATACGTTACAGGGTTGATCTTGGCCAGGACCTCCATCCAGACCGGGATGCCCCGCAGCGGAAACAACGCTCCCGACAGGAAAAACATGGGCAGGAGGAGGAAGTTCATCATCATGTGGAAGCCTTCCATCGTGCGCTGCCGGGCGGCGATCATGATTCCCAGAGAGGTCATCATTGTGGCCAGCAGGAGCATCAGCCCCAGGAGCACGACGACCTGCGAGACCGTCATCCTCACGCCGATGAGCGGGCCGAGGAACAGTATGATCGCGCCCTGGAACATGGCTATCGTGCTGCCGCCAGCGATCTTGCCCAACGCGATGGCGTACCGGGAGACCGGAGCGACCATGACTTCCTTGAGGAATCCGAACTCCCTATCCCACACGACAGATACAGCCGAGAAAACGGCCGTAAACAGGATCGTCATGCTGAGGATGCCGGGGAACATGAACTGGGTGAAATCCAGGTTTCCGCCCCCGAAACCGGAGATGGCCGGCGCCAGGCCGGCTCCGAAAACGAACAAAAACAGCAGTGGCTGCCCAAGTGAAGCGATGATCCGCATACGGTCTCGCGAGAAACGCAGCACGTCGCGGTACCAGATGGTGTACATACCTACGAGATTATGTTGTAAGGAACCCATTATGATCCTCCAAGATTATGACTTTTCCAGTTTTCAAATGACATTGCCTAACGTTCAGCCTGTCCAAACCGGCGAATCCTCAGCGCCGTCGCCCCCGCCAGATCTGCACGCGCTTGCGCATTTGATCTTTGGTGCTGGCCTCCTCCTCGCGGATAGCGTGGCCGGTCAGCTTGATGAACACGTCCTCCAGCGTCGGGCGGCGCAGGTTGACCGTTTCTATGTCAACCGGGGCTTCACTGTTGGCGAAAGCAGAAACCATCTTCGGTATAAACCTGTCCCCGTGCTCGATCTCGACGATCAGTTGACCCTCCGGGCCAACGCGAGGCTGTAGGCCATGCGCCTGCTGGAGTTTTTCGATGGCCAGAGGGTTGTTGTTGGTACGGACAGTCACGATGTCGCCCCCCACCATCCGCTTCAAGGCATCCGGCGAATCAAGGGCGACGATTTCCCCATGGTCAATAATCGCGATGCGGTCGCAGATCTCGGCTTCGTCCATGTAGTGCGTAGTGAGGAAAACGGTGACATTCTCTCGCTTGTGAAGTCTGTCGATGTGCTCCCAGATGTGCCGGCGTGTCTGCGGGTCGAGACCCAGAGTCGGCTCGTCGAGAAAGAGAACCTTGGGATGATGGAGCAGGCCGCGGGCGATCTCCAGCCGTCGTTTCATGCCGCCGGAGTAGTTGCGAACCAACTCCCCCGCCCGATCCGCCAGATCGACCATCTCCAAAACCTCTACTGCTCGCCGCTTGAACACGTCCCTGGGGACGCCGTACATCATGGCGTGGAACATCAGGTTTTCCATGCCGGTCAGTTGCTCGTCCAGGCTGGGGTCCTGGAAGATCAGGCCGATGGACTTGCGGACAGCGGACGCCTTGGACGCGACGTCGAAGCCGTTGACCGTCGCCCGGCCCGCCGTGATGTGCAGCAACGTACACAGCATGTTGATCGTCGTGGTTTTCCCGGCACCGTTCGGCCCAAGGAACCCAAATATCTCCCCCTGCCGAACCGTAAAGCTCACGTCCTTGACCGCTGTGAGCTCACCAAACTTCTTCACCAGCTTTTCGGTCTCGATTGCGTTCATGCAGGCACTCCTTTTTCCTCGTATAGGTCGGCACAGATTTCTTGTAGAACCGCGATCGCTTCCACCAGCCCTGGTCGCAGCACCTCTTTCAGGCGTTGCAGCTCGTCGCGTCCCGCGTCGGTGATCCGATAGAATCGCCGCGTACGTTTCTTCTCGTCTTCCCACTCGCCGATGACCAGCCCCTGCGCTTCCAACATCGTGAGCAGCGGGTAAACGCTGGCCGGCTTCCCCTTCCACTGCTTGTGCGTACGTGACCGTATTTCCTTCATGATCTCGTTGCCGTAGCGGGGACGTTCAGTGAGCAAGTGCAGAACGTACAAAGGTAGCAGTCCGCTTCCGGGGCTCAGCATCATACTGACGAAGGGATTGAACCCGACCAGGTCCGGCGGCCCCCAGCGGCCCTGCTTGAACCGACGCCCCTTGAAAAACCAGTGCTCCTCAGGTGCGTGCCCCAAGAAGTCGTGCAGGTGTCGGCGCCAGGCACGCCGCACCTCGGCCGAAGGGCTACCCTCGTGAATAGTCTCCCAGTCGGACCAGAAACCGCGCGGCTTGTCCTTGCCCATTTCTCTTCCCCCTGTCACACATACCAACCGGTGCGCAGCGTTCAAATTCCCCGAATCACACGGACACGACGACAACTATCGAATTAGATATACTACAAGTGAGAGTATATCATTCTGTTGCAGCTTTGTCAAATCGCCAAACCAAGCAGGTGCTCCTGAGCGCGGCGCGCGATCCCTTGGCGGCGCTCTTCCTGGCCGGTGCGTTTACCCTGATTGCGGGTTACGTCCTGCTGACATTTCTGGAGCGATCGCTGTACCCTGACCTGGGCTTCTATGCCTTGCCCCTGGAGTGGGCAGGGGGCTATGCGGCCTATCGTTATGCCAGGCTGGCGCAAGGGGTGGTAGCGTATAGGCCTCCCAGGGCAGATTACGTCGTGGCCGCGGTTTTCTCGTGGTTCCTCATCGTTCTGCTGCGCCAGGTGCGGCGCGCCGACGAGCGACCGGTGCCTCTGTGGCGCAAACTCTGGCGACCACACGGCCCCCCGGCCCGCGCCGCCCGGGCGGTCGCGGCGATCGGTGTGTCTCCCCTCTGGCTCATGAGCGTGATCATTTTGAGGAACGAGGACTACCTTTCCACCCCCATCACGGTGGCGCTACTTTCGCTAGGCATCCTGTTCGCCAACCAGGAATTCCGGGATGCCTTTGGCCCCGTAGAAGACCGCGTGTGCCGGGAGGCATTAGGCTTTTCCAGAGTATCTTTTCAAAAAATGGGGGCAAACCATAGGGTGCAAC
>CAZDTE010000058.1:8945-20454 GCA_964508275.1 uncultured Ardenticatenales bacterium | reverse complement strand
GTGTTCCTTTTCATCCGTGAGTCCGACTTGCCGCGCAAGAATATGACGGACACCCATCTTCTACGGTGTGCTTGACAAGTGAGCATCCCTGTGATAACATAACCCTACCGACCGGTCGGTTGACTTCGTCTGTTGGAGGAGATAGGAACCATCAAGAACGAACACCATAGTCCGAAAGAGGCAGAAATATATGCAGCGGCAGCCCGTCTGTTTTGCGAGAAGGGCTTCCATGCCACGACGATGAGTGAGATCGCCCGATCCGTGGGCATCCAGAAGGCAAGCCTGTACCACTACGTGTCCGGAAAAGACGATCTCCTCTTGCGCACATCGCAACAAGGCATCCTGACGCTCAATCGAGCCGTGGCCGAAATCGTCGAGTCCGATCTGCCCGCTGACGAGAAGCTCCGCCGCGCGTTCACCGCCCACATCCGCGTGCTCTGCCAGAATATGGACACGATGACCGTTTTCCTTCGCGAGAGGCGCGCACTTCCCACAGCTCGACGAGGAGCGGTCCTGGAAGAGGGGAAACGCTACGAGCAGATGATTCAGCAGATTCTCCGTGACGGGATCACCAGCGGGCGATTCCGGCCGGTGGATGTGACCATGACCTCGTACGCCATGCTGGGAGCCGTAAACTGGCTGTACCAATGGTTTCGGGCCGACGGAAGACTCTCGCCAGAAGAGATTGCCGGCATCTTCGTTGGCTTCTTCTCCCGAGGACTTATGCCCTAACCCAAGAGACTCCCCTGTAGATTGCTTTTTCGAAGCATTGTGGGCTGCATCGAGAATCTGTTTGGGAGAACTATTTTCTTGGAGTTCCCCAAAACATTGGTGCGAACCTCAACTCCGCACCTGTCGCCCGCTGAGCATCACGCCGGCGAGGATCAGGCCCAAGCCGAGGAACGTGCGCAGGCCGGGCCGCTCGCCGAGCAGCAGCGCTCCCCACATCAAGGCGGTGATCGGGATCAGGTAGGTAACGAGCGACATCTGGGTGGCCCGGATGCGCTTGATCAGCCAGTAGTAGATCAGGTAGGCGATCCCGGTGCCCATCACGCCCAGCGCCGCGATTGATCCGATGGCCTTTGCGGACGGCACCGCCGGCAACGGTTGGCCGGTGATCAGGATGATGGCGGCCAACCAGAGTGTGCCCATCAGAAGCTGGCCTGTCGCCGCCGGCTCTGGTCGCACCTCGCGCAGATGCCGCCGGACGAGCGTAGTAGCCAGACCGTAGCTGCAGGCGGCCCCCATCACCGCCAACTCGCCCAGAACATTGGCGTGGGCCAGCCCGCGCAGGTCCACGCCGATCAGCACGGCGACGCCTCCGAACCCGATGAGCACACCGAGCACTTTTGGAAGGTTCATGCGATCGTCGTGTGTGAGGAAGTGGGCGATGATCACGGTGAAAAGGGGCATGGTTCCGTTGAAGATGGCCGCCAACCCGCTGTCAATGTACTGCTCACCCCAAGAGATCAGCGTGAAGGGCAAGGCATTATTGAAGAGCGCAACCACAGCGAAGGCCGCCCATATCCGCCGGCCACGGGGCAACGCCAGGCCACGCACACGCAAAACGGCGTAGAGAAACAGCAAGGCCAACAGTAGCCGACCTTGTACGAGAAACAGGGGCGAGACCTCGACAACCGCCACCTTTATGAACAGAAACGAGCTGCCCCAAATCAGGGCCAGCAACACGAGGGCAGCGTAATTGATGTATCGTTTCAGCGCAGGGCCCTCCAGGCCAGAATCGCACCGGCCGAGGCGAGCACCAGCAGACCCTGCCCCTCAAGCATGGCGGCTAGGCCCACATGATCTGCCACCAGGCCGCTGAAGAACACGCCCAACCCGCCGGACGCGAACATGAACCCCAACGCCAACCCGGAGGCGGTGGCCCGCTTTCCCGGCACCAGGCGCTGGGCGATAACCACGATCAGCGTGTGTCCCGCGCCGAGGAACAGACCGGCAGCGGTGGTCACCAGAAACAGCGTCACCCCGCCGGTCAGCGGGAACGCCCCTGTGGGCAATGCGCCCAACACGAGGGAGAGAAACAACACCGGTACCTCGCCTACCCGGTCCGCCAGTGCACCGCCCAGCACACCGCCTACGGTTGTCGCCAACATGAACACGCTCAACACGTAGCCGTAGAAGGAACTGGGCATGCTGTTTTCGGCCAGGAAGCGCGGGACGTAGTAGATGATCCCAAACTGTGCCCACGAGCGCAGGAACACGGCCAGTACGAAGGCGACGATCGCCAGAGTGCCCATCTTCCTAAGTCGGTTTGGCGCGGAGCCACTATCCCGCTGGGGGGTGGGGCTGTCCAAGGCCGGCACTGGATGAAAGTAGGCCCACTGCACCAGCCCGCCAACGATGGGGATCGCGCAAACGACCAGCACGCCGGTCAATCCGAGGCGGTCCAACACCTGCCCGCCGACGATCGGGCCGATCGCGTACCCGCCCTGCCCGGCCATGAAGAACAGCGCTGTGGTCGTGGCCCCCATTCCGATGAAACGCTCCCCCGCTTCCGTCGCGTGGCCCGTTCCTTGGGGGTGAAAGGCAGCCGAACCCAGCGCGGCCACCACCATCAACACCAGTGGCAGATAGCCAGGGCTAATGAGGGCCACCGCAAACAGGCAACCCATCCACAGAGGGCCGCCGATGGCCAGCCGCCGGCTACCGAACCGGTCGGCCCACCAGCCAAACAGCGGTTGGGTAAGCGAGTTGGCGAAGGTGTAGGCCATGCCAACCAGGCCGATTTGGGCATTGGTCAGCGCCAGAGGTACAGCAAGAACAGCCAGGATCAGGGAAACCTGGCTGTTCAAGAAATCTATCGAGAAATGGCCCAGGATTGTGGCGATAAAATCCCGGTCTCGCAATGCTCTCATAGGCAATAATTCATTCTTTCATTCTCCAGGGTGTCCCGGCAACATAATGGCCCACTCGCAACGCAGAAGGCGTAATCCGTGTTGCGTTTTGCGTAATCCGTACGCACCACGCACCACTCGACACCTGACACTTTGTTTTCATGGCAGGCGACCATCCGGACGGGACGTGCTATGCCGCCCAGTCGCCCAACTCGTGCAGGATGGCGGCCACCAGCGCGATACTGGCCGTCTCCGCGCGCAGGATTCTGGGCCCGAGCGTCACCGGCCGAGCGCCGAAGCGACGAGCCAGAGCGACTTCGCTCTCGGCAAAGCCTCCTTCCGGCCCCACCAACACGTTCAGGACGTACGGGCGCTGTCCGCCGTCGCCGCTTGCCGACCGGTCCAGTGCCTGCTTCAGCGACACCGTCCGTTCTTGTTCCCAGGGGATGAGCAGGAGGCCTCCAAACTTCTGGGCTTGCTCACACGCCCGGTCGAACATGATGGCTGGGAGAAGGGAAGGCAGTCTACCTCTGCGGGACTGCTCCGCCGCCTCCGCGATGATGCGCAGCCAGCGTTTCTGTTTCTGGGGGCCGATGTCATGCAACGAGCCGACAACACAGCGGCTGGCGATGACGGGTACGAACTGGACCACGCCGAGTTCCGTTCCCTTCTGCAACACCCACTCGAAGTGCCTCCCTTTGAGCAGACTTTGGTAGAGCGTGATCTTGGTCCGTGGCTCGCCTTGCGCCAACCGCTTGTCCACGATCCGGCCGAGCACCTTTCTGCTCTGCAGGGTGGTGAGTTCCACCTCTCGCTCCCACCCGGAGTTGTCTAGGAGAATGACATGGTCTCCGGGGAGCAGGCGCAGAACGCGGCGAATCTGATGGACGACGGGCGGTTTCAGTGTGACCTGATGGCCGTCAATCCATTCTGGGGACACAAAGAAACGGTGCATAGCTCAGCGGCTGGCGATAAGGGCAACCCAGTCACGCAGCGTCTCGCGTCGCACAACGCGCAGCCCCGATTGGTCAAGTGCCTCCAGTACGAGTGGCTCACGTGCGGCGACGATGCCCGACATAATCAGGTATCCGTCGACGGAGAGGAGTGCAGCCAGATCTGGCAGCAGGTCGGCAATGGTCTCGGCCAGGATGTTGGCCACGATGAGGTTCCAAGGTGGTGAGAGCGGGACGTCCGCTACCGACTTGTGCAGCACGCGGACACGCGGCTCAACGTGATTGCGGGCGATGTTCTCGCGTGCCACGGCCACAGCGATCGGGTCCGTATCCAGGGCCAGGACCTCGGCAGCACCCTTGCGAGCCGCTGCGATGGCCAGGATGCCGGAGCCGGTGCCGACATCAAGTACCCGGTCCGACCGGTTGGCCAGCCGCTCCAGTTCCAGCACACAAAGACGCGTGCTGGGGTGCAGACCGGTGCCGAAGGCCTGCCCAGGGTCCAGCGAGATAACCAGGTCATCAGGGTTGAGGTGGGGCTCAATCCAGGAAGGCACGATCACGAAGCGGTGTCCGATCCGGTCGACAGGATAGTGCTGTTTCCAGGCATTCTCCCAGTCTGTCTCGTCCAAAACCCGGAACGCCGGCTCCGGGAGGGGATAGAGCTGGCCGAGGTGCCAGATCGCTTGCTCGATGCGCTGCTGAATCGCCGACTCGGTGCCATCTATCGGCAGGTATGCGCGGACGACGGTTGAGGGTTCGCGCAGATCGTCGCGGTTTGGGCGGCGCAGGATTTGTTCCACCGCCGCGCCACCATGTCCCCAGCGATTGAGTATTTCAAATACGGCCTCAGCGCCTTCGCCATCCAGGCCACTGACGCTCACTTCCATCCACTCCATAATGTTCAAGCCTTGAATGCTCCGCGTAGTCGATCGAACAGGCCCTTCTCCTTCTGCGGGATCACTTCCTTGCCCAATGTTTTGGCCAAGTCTTGGAAGAGCGCTTTCTGTTCATCGGTCAGGTCGGTAGGTGTGCACACGAAAATCGTGACGATTTGGTCCCCTCGCCCATTACGCCGCAAGTGGGGCACACCCTTGCCACGCAGCCGCAGTGACCGGCCGGTCTGCGTGCCCCCGGAAACAGACACGCTCTCGGCGCCGTCCAACGTCGGCACTTCAATTTCGTCCCCCAGAGTCGCCTGGGCGATGTTCAGCTCCAGATCGAGCAGGATGTCGTCATCGCGACGCCGGAAGAACGGATGGGGGGTGACAGAAAGGGCGACGTATAGATTGCCGGGGGGGCCACCGTAAACGCCGGCTTCCCCTTCACCGGCCAACCGGATTTGTGTTCCTTCATCCACGCCGGCCGGGATATCCACAACCAGAGTCTTCGAACGCTGTACCCGCTTCTGGCCCCCACATTCGTGGCAAGGCGTGGGGATGGTTTCCCCCTCGCCACGGCAACGCGGGCAGGTGTTGGCCGTGACGATGGAGCCAAAGATGGATTGGCGAGCCTGGCGCACTTCCCCCGTGCCTTTGCATTGTGGGCAGCGTATCGGGGTTGTCCCCGGTTCGGCCCCGTCACCTTTGCAGCTGGGGCAGGTCTCCAGTCGCGGGATTTCCAATTCTTTCTGGCAGCCGAATACCGCTTCTTCAAAGGTGATCGTCAGGTTGTAGCGCAGGTCGGCCCCGCGCAGCGGCGCCTTACGGTCCGTCCGCCGGGAACGCATCCCGAATCCAAAAAGGTCTTCAAATATGTCCCCGAAACCAAAGTCCGTGAATCCCCCCTGGCCAAACCCCGCTTGGTCGCTGGCGTGCCCGAAGCGATCGTATGCGGCGCGCCGCTCGCGATCACTGAGCACCTCGTAGGCCTCGTTAGCCTCCTTGAAGCGCACATCGGCGTCGGCGCTCTTGCTTACGTCGGGGTGGTATTGCCGCGCCAGCCGGCGATACGACCTGCGAATCTCGTCGTCGGTGGCATCGCGGCTGACGCCGAGCACCTCGTAGTAATCGCGCTTGCTCATTGAGCTTCTTCGTACTCACCTTCTACGATGTCACCCTCATCGTCGGGACGCTGTTCTCCATCAGCGTCGTCCGGTGGGGGTGGTGCGGATTCTCCAGCTTGCTGGTACATGCTGGCCCCCACCTGCTGGATCACTTCGGTCAATTCGTGTGTCCGCCGGCGGATTTCGGCGACGTCTTGCCGGTCGAGCGCACTTCGCGTGGCGCCGATCGCGGTTTCGACCGCACTGCGTACATCGGCTTGCACCTTGTCTCCTTGCTCCCGCAGTGTCTTCTCCGCTGTGTAAACGGCCGAGTCGGCCATGTTGCGTGCTTCCACTTCCTCGCGTCGTTGCTGGTCCTCTGCTTCGTGCTCTTTCGACTCACGAATCATGCGCTCGATTTCTTCTTCGTCCAACCCACTGGAGGCGGTGATGGTGATGTTTTGCTCGCGACCGGTGGCCTTGTCCTGCGCCGAGACGTGCAGGATGCCGTCAGCGTCAATGTCGAAGGTGACCTCGATCTGCGGCAGGCCACGGGGCGCCGGCGGGATGCCGTCCAGGACGAAGCGCCCCAGGCTCTTGTTGGCGTTGGCCATCGGGCGCTCGCCTTGCACGACTTTGATTTCGACGCTCGTCTGGCTGTCGGCGGCGGTGGAGAAGATCTGGGACTTGCGTGCCGGGATGGTGGTGTTGCGTTCGATGAGGGGGGTAGCCACACCGCCCAGCGTCTCGATGCCCAGGGTGAGTGGCGTGACATCCAGCAAGAGGACGTCCTGTACTTCGCCGCCCAGCACTCCGGCCTGGATGGCCGCGCCGATGGCCACAACCTCGTCAGGGTTGACTCCTTTGTGCGGCTCACGACCAAAGAACTTGCGAACCGCTTCTTGTACCGCCGGCATACGGGTCTGCCCGCCGACCAGAATCACTTCATCAATGTCGTTCGGAGACAGCTTGGAATCCTCGAGTGCTTGGCGGCACGGGCCGATGGAGCGTTCCACCAGGTCCGCCGTCAACTGTTCCAGCTTCGCTCGGGTGAGCGTCATCGTCAGGTGCTTGGGACCTGTCGCGTCGGCGGTCACGAAGGGCAGGTTTATTTCGGTCTGGAGCACGCTGGAGAGTTCCACCTTCGCTTTTTCGGCCGCTTCCTTCAGGCGCTGCAACGCCATTTTGTCTTTGCGCAGATCGATGCCCTGGTCCTGTTTGAACTCGCCGGCAATCCAGTCAATGACTCGCTGATCGAAGTCGTCACCACCCAGGTGAGTGTCGCCGTTGGTGGAGATGACTTCGAAGACGCCGTCACCAATGTCCAGAATGGAGATGTCGAACGTCCCGCCGCCCAGGTCATAGACTGCGACCTTTTCGTCCTTCTTCCGGTCCAGCCCATAGGCGAGCGCCGAGGCAGTAGGCTCGTTGATAATGCGCAGCACCTCCAGGCCGGCAATGCGTCCGGCATCCTTGGTCGCCTGGCGTTGCGAATCGTTGAAATAGGCCGGCACAGTGATCACAGCCTGGGTCACGCTTTCTCCCAGGTAGGCTTCCGCATCTTTCTTCAACTTCTGCAGGATCATCGCCGAGTTCTCTGGGGGGGAGTATTCTTTGTCCCTCATAACCACGCGCACGTCGCCGTTTGGCGCCTCGGTGACCTTGTAGGAAACCAGCTCGATGTCCCGCTGGACAACCCGGTCGTTGTACTTCCGGCCCATGAATCGTTTGATCGAATAGATGGTATTATCTGGGTTGGTGATCGCTTGCCGTTTGGCCACTTGGCCAACCATTCGCTCGCCTGTCTTGGGATTCACGGCGACGACAGAAGGACACAGGCGGGAACCCTCAGAGGTTGGGATTACGGTGGGCTCTCCCCCTTCCATCACAGCCACCACAGAGTTTGTAGTGCCCAGGTCAATACCGATGATCTTGGCCATTATTCATGATCTCCTTGTGAATTCTCTAATTCGTCTACCACCGCAGGTGATTCGGCCACGCCCCTGGCTACCCGGACCAGGGATGGGCGCAGTACACGGCCGTGCAGCTCATATCCTTGTTGTACCTGTTCAATGATGTGCCCGTCACCGACGGTGTCGGTTTCTTCCCAGGTGAGGGCCTCATGTATAGCGGGGTCAAAAGGCTGATCCGGTGTTGCCGGAATAGCGCTTACCCCCTCTTGTTCCAGCGCCGTCCACAACTTGCGCTCGATCAGTGAGATGCCTTCGATCCAGATCAACTCGTTCCGATTGTCCGGGATGGCAGACAGCGCACGTTGAAAGTCGTCCAATGCCGGCAGCAAACGCGTAATCAAGCCAGCGTTCGCGTACTTCATGAAGTCGCTGCGCTCCCGTTCCTGTCGCTTCTTGTAATTGGCGAAGTCGGCGGCCGAGCGCCGCCAGAGATTCAGATACTCGTCCGCTTGCGCCTGCAGTGCGCTCAGTCGTTGATCCAGGTCGCCCGCCTGGTCATCACTGCTGGCCGCTGTTTCCTTGTCCTGGGCGACAGCGGGTTTACTTTCCTGGGCAACTCCTTCTTGTTTCGTTGTGGGCATAAACAACAACCTCCGAGCCGATTACGCGCCTAGTGATTCAACTTTCTTGGTTGTGGCCGTGCTGCGCTAGGGGCTTCCATACAGATTCCCCAGCAACATGGTCATCAGGTCTGCAACATACCTCACGGCAGAAATGTTGCGTTGGTAGGACATGCGCATGGGACCAACGACGCCCATGATGCCGGCCGTCCCACTGCCATCCCCGTAGCTATAGGGGGCCACCACCAGGCTCAGTTCGCTCATTTCTGGCCAGCGGTCCTCGCCGCCGATGATGACCTGGACTTCGTCATTGGAGGCGACGTCAGAAAGAACCGTCTCCAGGAGTTGGCGGTGCTCGATAAAGGCGACCGCCTGGCGCAAGCTGTCGGAGTCGGCGAAGTCGGGTTGCCTGAGGATGTAGAGCAACCCGTCCCGGTAAACCTCCGTCGTGGTGCGCTGGTCCACGCGCTTCATGATATCTGCGACCGCAGCGCGAACCTCGTTTTCCAGAACCCCAGCGCCCGGTGGCAAGGAGACAGATTCAACTTCACTCCAGGCCCTATCCTCCCACAGCCTGTTGAGCAGCTCGGCCACTTGACTGAGGGCTTCTCCGCTTGGGTGTGGAGGTGGCGTAGAGATAAACCGTTGTTTGATCAGGCCCTCCGACAACAGCAGAACGAGCAGAACCACACCTTCCCGAATGGGAATCAACTCCAGATGTTTGAAGTGGCTGTGCCGCGATTTGGGGGCCGTGACCAGGGATGCTATGTGCGATGTGTGCGCCAGCACCGCGGCGGCCAGTTTCATCCATTGACTGATGTCCATGTGTGCCTGATGGAATTGGTGACGGATCAAATGTTGCTCGGACAGCGGGAGCATGGCCTCCTCCATCAGTCGCTCCACGAAGTAGCGATAGCCGTGCTCAGTGGGAATGCGGCCCGCAGAAGTATGGGGGTGTGTCAGGAACCCCACACTCTCCAGGTAGGCCATTTCGCCACGCACCGTGGCCGCACTGACCCCCAAGTTGCTCTTCTTGATCAACCGCGTCGATCCGACAGGCATGCCGGTGGCTACGTACTCCTGGGTGACCAACGCCAGGATATGCTCTTGTCGTTCTGTCAGTTCTATCGCCGTCACAGTAACCGCTCTCCAAGTGTCCTGGCACTCTCTTGCTCAGAGTGCTAACATACTATACCATGAAGCTCCCTTGCTGTCAAGATTCGGGTCGAGGCAGGAAAGAGCATCACCGCTCGGCGAGACCCAAGGCCGCCAGGCGTTCCTGCGTGGGGATGCCCTCTTCGTCCCAACCGCGAAGCTCGTAATACTCGTCCAACATGCGCGCCAGGTCGGCCTCCGTGATGATTGAGGTCTTGGTCGCTCCTCGCGGCAGATGCTCGCCGACCCGCGCCGGCAAGGTGTCATCCTTGCGGGACATCCCCTCGCGGACGTTGAAGAGCCGGCAAAGGTTGTAGGCGCGTTCTCCCACCTCGGTCAGGTCTTGGGCAGTCATATCCCAGCCGGTGACGGCGTTGAGCAACCGCGCAGCGACGGTCGCCGTGGCCGTGCCGTAGTCCCAGCCGATGAATTTGCAGATGATGAAGCTATCCTCCACCGCACGCCAGTTTTGTGCCCGGTAGACCAACTCCGCTTTGTGATCCTTGGCCATGCGGCTCAAACCCTTGAACTTCTCTCCGATGCCGATGTCGGGCGCGATAATGCCGGCGTCAACGGTCGTGTCGTGCATGCCTTGCAGGTGACAGGCCCCCCGGTTGGAGGTGGCGTACGAGAGGCCATGTGCCACCTTCCCGCGCGGCATGTGTACCGGGAAGGGGTGCCCCTTCACGTGCAGGTTGAACGGAGCCGTATCCGGCCAACGCTCCAAAAGGCCCAACGGCCCCTCGGCCAGGACCGCTCCAAAACCGCGTTTGAAGGCGATCTGTTCCAGGAGTTCCAGGACGATGAACGGATCGCCCCACTCCAGTTTCATACCGCCGGTGTCCCCGGTCGTGATCATGCCTCGCTGGAACGCTTCCATCGCGATGCCAATCGTCGTGCCGGTGCCGATGGCGTCCAGTCCGAACTGGTTGCAGAGCGCGCTCACCTGGGCGATATAGTTCAGGTCATAGACGCCCAGGTTTGGCCCCCACAGGCCGATGGTTTCGAATTCCGGCCCACCCCACTTCGGATCCACGGCGCCGTACGGGCTGTCGCTCGCTTCCACTTTCACCACCCGGTGGCAACGCACCGGGCACCCGACACACCCTTTCCCCTTGACGAGGATGGTCGCCGTCATTGTTTCGCCTGTAACCCGTTCGATAAGCTCCTCGTCGCTGTACCCTTCCTGGAAGTTTCGCACCGGGTACATGCCGGCGGCGTTGTGCCCTCCGATCCCGGCCGGCGTCCCGTGCTTGCGGAAGGCGATCGAGGTCGGCCACGCCATCAGTTGCTTGGACAGCGCTTTGACTTCGGTGCGCAGCGTGGCCGGGTCGGCAATCCGGCGGGGTTGCTCGCCGAGCAGGGCGAACGCTTTCAGGTTCTTGACTCCCATCACAGCCCCCAGCCCACTGCGGCCGGCCGCCCGTTCGTAATCGCTCATGATGCACGCGAGTTTGCCCTGCGCCTCGCCCGCTTGCCCGATGGCCGCCACTTCGGCCTGGGGATCGGTCGCTTCGCGGATCGCCTCCAGGGTCTCGCCGGCATTCTTGCCCCAGAGGTGAGCGGCGTCCCGAATCTCCACGCCATCGTCGGTGATCCACAGGTAAACCGGCGCCAACGCCTGCCCCTCGACGATCACGGCGTCGTAGCCGCAGCGCTTGAGCATGGGGCCGAATCCGCCGGCGCCGTGCGCTTCTCCCCAGCCGCCGGTGATCGGCGATTTGGCGAAGAATCCGTGGCGCGTGCCGCCGGGGATGGTCGAATTGGCGAACGGGCCGGCTGCCGCCACCAGTTTGTTTTGCGGACCCAAGGGGTCAATGCCGGCGGGCAGCTCGTCCCACAGAATCTTGGCCGCCAGTCCCCGCCCGCCGATGAATTTGCGGGCTGTTTCCTCGCCAAGTGGTTCTGTGGCGATGTTGCCGGTTGTCAGATCGACCCGCAGAATCTGCCCTGCATATCCGTACATGATGGTTCAACCTCCCATTCCGTTTTGAAAACAGCAGTCAGTTGCCAGTAGTCAGTAGCCAACCAC
>CAZDTE010000058.1:6859-8845 GCA_964508275.1 uncultured Ardenticatenales bacterium | reverse complement strand
CCCTGCGCCGCCATGACTCCTTCTTCCACATCCACGAGCGACAGCAGGACGCCGCCGAGCAGGAAGAAAACGAGCAGTGACACGATGCTCAGCCGGCTCGATCCCATGATCTGTCCCACGAACGCGAACACCGCCGGACCAACGATGCCGGCGAACTTGGAGCTGACGTTATAGAACCCAAAGAATTCCGCCGATCTGACTTTTGGAACCATGCTGCCGAAGATCGAACGACTGAGCGCCTGCGTGCCGCCTTGTACGAACCCGACCAGCACGGCCAGAATCCAGAAGTGCAGGGCCGTGGACATGAAGTAACCCCCGATGGAGATGCCCGCATAAACAGCCAGGCCGAACAGGACCGACCTTTTGGCTCCGATCTTGCCGGCCAGCCGCCCGAACAGGAACGCGAACGGGATGCCGATGAACTGGACGGCGAGGATAGCACCCACCAGGTCCGTGGTACCGATGCCGATCTCTTTCCCGTATATCGTGGCCATCTTGATGATCGTGCCGATGCCATCGTTGTAGAGCCAGAAGGCCAGGATGAAGATCGCCAGTTGCCGGTACCGGCGTACTTCCCGCATTGTGTGAGCCAGTCGCTGGAAGCCGGCGGTCAATGAATTGGCGCTTTCGCCGGGTTGACGCACTGCTTGTGGCTCGCGCACGTAACGCAAGAGCGGAAGCGTAAAGACCCCCCACCAGATGGCCACGGTCACGAATGACCAGCGGGAGGCCAGTTCGGCATTGGGAAGGCCGAACAGCGCCGGCTTCATGATCATGGCCAGGTTCACGGCCAGCAGAAGGCCGCCACCGAGGTAGCCCAGCGCGTACCCCCTGGTGGACACCTGGTCGATGTCGCCCCGCGTCGCCACGTGCGGGAGCAACCCGTCGTAAAAGATGTTCGCAGCGGAGAAGCCTACGTTCCCCAAGATGAAGAAGATGGAGGCTTTTTGCCAGTCGCCTGCGCCGACGAAGTAGAGCATGGCGGTGAAGAACATGCCCATGGTCACGAAGCCGGCCAGCAAGCGTTTCTTGGCCCCGCTGTGATCGCCGATGGCCCCGAGCACGGGAGCCACCAGGGCAATGAGCAGCATGGCGATGGCTGTGGTGTAGCCGTAGTAGACTGTGGCCAGGTTGCCGGGCAGAGTCTTGCCCGCCACCGAGCTGTAGAACGCCGGCAGGACGGCGGCCATGATCGTTGTTGCGAACGCCGAGTTCGCCCAGTCGTACATGCACCAGGAATTCACGCTGCGGCGGTAGCTGCCCTCATTCACGTTGCCGTCTCCCATCAATTCGGGACTCCGCTCGTCGTAATCCGTGAGCAGGGAACACTTCATGCTGACAACCGTGTGCCGCTGTTTTCATCATCCAATCGACGTGTCTTCTCGAAGAGTAGGGGCGCACCCTGGCGGTCGCCCTACGGGGCAGGCGCAAGGCCGTGTCCCTACCCCGGACCGTTGAGGAGACACTACCCGACCAGGTCATACGGATACCCAGGGCTCCAGAGCCGCGCGCACCGGCTCCATGATCTCGATGGCCTGTCCTTCCTTGTCGACGGCTACCTGCGTTGTCCTGCCACTCGCCAACAGCTTGCCGGTCTCCGCGTTCATGACCTCACAGGCCATCGTGAAGCTCCGCCGGGTGAGGGCCTCCAGGGAGGTGCGAACCACCAGGCGATCGTCAAAGTACGCCGGCGAAAAGTAGCGACACTGCACCTCGGCCAGGACAAATCGAAAGCCGAGCCGGCGGATGCGTTCCCTGGGCAAGTCACACATCTCCAGCAAGGCGGTGCGCCCCAACTCGAACCAGATGAAGAAATTCGAGTGGTAGACAATTCCCTGCGCGTCCGTTTCGGCGAAGCGGACACGCAGTTCCGTGTCCACGGCACGGTCCAATGCCTCAGCGCCTGGCATGTTCCCCCTTTTCTGTGCAGTCACCGTGAGCGATTGCGTCACGGACAAGATTCGCCCGCTCGCTCATTCGCCCATT
>CAZDTE010000058.1:0-6759 GCA_964508275.1 uncultured Ardenticatenales bacterium | reverse complement strand
ATTCGCCCGCTCGCTCATTCGCCCATTTGCCCATTCGCTTGTTCTCAAGGCAGCCCATCCGAAACCTACCAGGGATTATAATCCGGAGCGCCTGGATTGTCAACACGCTGTCAGAGGAATCGCGGATTTGCGCGCTGAAAAGCTGGACAAGTTGCTCAAACCGTTGTATACTAAGGTTAAGTTCTAGATTGCCATAGGATTACCCTGCAAGATTTGAGTTGTGCGCGAGGATCATTACCATCAAGTCTCAAAGACACAAAGGACGTCTCATTCTTCTTTGCGCCTTCGTGTCTTTGTGGTTCAATCTCTTGCTTGCGGCAAGAGGCCGTGCCACGAATGAACAGGACGACCGGTGCCGAGCGCCGCGAGTCCATCGTCTCCCCGATAAGCGGATTGGGGCGGACAGAAAAGGCCGGGCAGCCAGGAAGAAGACGATGGATGGTTTAGGAGGTGTGGCATGAGTGCCACGGATCGAGTACGTATCCTGATTGCGGACGACGACCCAAACGTCCGCCGATCCCTTTCCCTAATCCTGGAGAACAAAGGGTTCTCTCCTGTGGTGGTTGCCAGTGGGGCGGAAGCGCTGGCGGGGATCGCTCAGGAGCCGGTTTCGCTGGCCTTGATTGACCTCAGGCTGGAGGACATGTCTGGTCTGGAGCTGATGCAGGAGATCGAAACCCAAACTCCGGGCACGGACTACATCGTGATCACCGGGTACGCCTCGCAGGCCACGGCCATCGAGGCGATCAACCTGGGCGCGTACAGCTACGTGAAAAAACCGTATGAGGTCGAGCAACTGTTGGTGACCATCCGCCGTGCCCTCGAGAAGCAGCAGGCCGAACGAGCCTTGCGGGAAAGTGAGGAGAAATACAGCAACCTGTTCCGCTTCTCGAATGACGGAATCTTCCTGTACGACCTGGATGGCCGGATTCTGGACGCGAATCAGCGGGTGCTCGACCAATTCGGCTACTCCAGAGCCGAACTCCTGGACATGGCCGTGCCAGAGCTGCATCCCCCGGAAGTCCTTGAGGTCTCCCTGTCTGCGTTCGAGCAGATCGCCGCGGACGGCGTTGTGAACTTCGAGATCACTTTCCGGAAGAAGAGCGGCGACGTGTTCCCCGCTGAGGTCTCCTCAAGCCTGTTTGAGTTCGGGGGAAAAAGAGTCATCCAGGGAATCGTGCGCGACATCACCGGGCGCAAGCGGCTGGAGGAAGAACTCCTGAAGGTGCAGAAGCTGGAATCGGTCGGCATCTTGGCCGGCGGGATCGCGCACGACTTCAACAACATCCTGACCGCGATCTTGGGCAACATCGGGTTGGCAAAGATGCACGCCGAGCTAGACACCAGGCTGCAACAGAGGTTGGTGAAGGCGGAGAAAGCCTGCCTGAGGGCCAGAGACTTGACCCAACAGTTGCTCACTTTCTCCAAGGGTGGGGTGCCGATCCGAAAGATCGCGTCCGTCGCCACGCTGATCGAAGAGACCGCCGAGTTCGCTGTGAGGGGCACCAATGTGTACTGTATGACTCTCGTTCCGGACGACCTGTGGCCTGTGGACATCGACGAGGGCCAGATTAGCCAGGTCATCAACAACCTGGTCCTCAACGCGGCCCAGGCCATGCCGGAAGGCGGCACGGTCGAGGTGCGGGCCCAAGGTGTGTCCCTCGATGAAGGGCAGGTTTTGGCCTTGCCGGCCGGTCGTTACGTCGAGGTGTCGATCGAAGACCACGGGGTCGGCATCCCCGAGAAACACCTTTCCAAAATCTTCGACCCCTACTTCACTACGAAACAGCAGGGCAGCGGACTCGGTCTGGCGACGTGCTACGCCATCATCAAGAACCACGACGGGGCGGTCACCGTAGAGTCCGAATTGGGCGCGGGTACCGTATTCCGCTTCTACCTCCCGGCTTCTGGGGAAGAAGTGCGGCCGTCACAGGCCGTGGAGGCGGCTATCGCAACCGGAACGGGGAGGGTCCTGGTCATGGATGATGAAGAGGTGGTGAGAGAAGTCGCCATCCAGATTCTCGGCCACCTCGGATTCGAGGCGGAAGCGGTCAGCGACGGCGCCGAAGTGATCGCGCGCTATCAGGAATCTAAGGCAGCGGGCCGGCCGTTCGACGCTGTGATCATGGACCTGACGGTGCCAGGTGGGCTGGGCGGCAAGGAGGCCGTCGTCCGCTTGTTGGAAATCGACCCTGGCGCAAAGGCAATCGTCTCCAGCGGTTATTCCAACGATCCGGTGATGGCGAGATTCGAGGAGTACGGGTTCAGCGGGGTGGTTTCGAAACCCTACACGATCAAGGATCTCAGTGAGACGCTGCGCGACGTGATGGCCTGAGGCGTTGGACGTGAGACGCGGTAGTCGCCCCCCAGCCGCAACCGTTGTTTTACTTCTCGTCTTCCTTGTCGCGCTGATTCCCCGGCTGCCGGGCCTGGGCACCTTCATCACCTGGGACGAACCGCAGTGGGCCTTTCGCGCCGCCCGCTTCTTGCATGCGCTGGAAACAGGGAACCCCTCCGGCACGTTCCTCATCGGCGCACCCGGCGTGATCACCATGTGGTGCGGCGCGTTGGGCATGACCGTCCAACGCCTGCTCGCCCCGGACACGGCGACGGCGTGGGCGCAGATCATCGCCCAACCCAGCCTGGGGCTGCACGACGTGGCCACCCTACGGGCCGTCTCCCGATTCCTCGTCGCGGTGAAGGTTCCGCTGGTCATCCTCACCGCACTCGGCACCGGCGGCATCTTCCTACTGACCGACCGCCTCTTGCGTGACCGGTTTGCTGCGCTGCTGGCCGCGCTGCTCATCGCCTTCGATCCCATGTTCCTGGCCCACTCCCGCGTCTTTCACACCGACGCGCCCGCCACCATCTTCGTCATGCTCTCCCTACTCGCGCTGCTGAATGCCCTGCGCGAGCGACCGCCCGGTGACCCGGAGGAGGCCAACCGGTCGCCTGTCGCCGGCCGGCAGCACAGGGCAACGCCGGTTCTGCCCTCCATCTTTCTGTCCGGATGCTTTGCCGGCCTGGCCTTCCTGGCCAAGGCCAGCACATTGCCGCTCCTCGGCATCGCCGGCCTGATCCTGCTGGTGGCAGCCGAGTGGCCCTGGGCCGGTACCGGTCGCGCCCTCCGGCAGGTCGGACGGGCGATCGGCCAGGGTGTGGTCTGGGGAATCGGCGCTGCGCTCGCCTTCGCCCTGGCCTGGCCCGCCATGTGGGCGAATCCGGTGGGCACGCTAAGCCAGATGTTCGGGCTGGCTCGCAAGTTCGCGGGCACGCCTCATGCCCAAAACTACTTCCTGGGCCAGGCGGTGCGTAACCCCGGCCCGCTCTTCTACCCCGTCAGCCTGGTCTTCCGCACCACGCCGATCGTCTGGCTGGGGGTGGTGGCCGCGCTGCTGCTCATCGCGCGGCGACCCCAGCAGCGGCCGGTCGTGATCGCCTTGCTCGCCTTCGTGGTGCTCTACGTGGTGCCGCTCGTGATCAGCGCCAAGAAGTTCGAACGCTACGCCCTGCCGGTCTATCCGGCGCTGGACATCGTGGCGGCCATCGGCCTAACGCCGATCATCCGCCGGCTCACCGCCTGGCTGCGCACCCGAATCGCCGCCTGGCCAGCGACTCCCTGGATCGTCGGCGCGAGCGTCATCGCGCCGCTGCTGGTCGCGGCAGCGGTTTTCCACCCCTACTATCTGACGTGGGCCAACCCGCTCCTCGGTGGCCCGAAGCGCGCTGCGGCACTCCTCCCAACCGGCTGGGGCGAAGGGACCGACCTGGCCGCTGGCTACCTGAACGACCGACCTGGGGCGGAGAGCTTGCGTGTGGCCGTCTGGGGCGTGCCCGGATTCGGCCCGCTCTTCACCGGCGAGAGCCTGGTGATGACCGAAGAGGTGCTGTCGCTCGCCGATTTCGCCGTCGTCTACGTCAGCGATGTGCAGATGCACTCTCCCCTGATCGAGATCTTCTACGGGCGACAGACGCCGGTCTACACGGCGACCATCCGTGGCCTGCCGTATGCCTGGGTCTATGCCAACGAGAGCTACCTGCCGACGGCGGACGCCGTGCGCCGGCAGGTTGCACCGGAGGAGACGATCCTGTTCGACGCACCCACCCGCTCGGCGCGGGCGCTCGCCTCGGAGGGGCGAGCCGTCCAGGTGATCACTGCCGATGCCGGTGCGGAGGCGGTCGCCACGGCCCTGAATCGCGCAGCACGGAATGGCCCTCACCTGGCTCACGTGCAGTATCAGGCGGCGACGGAGCGGCGCACTGCGCTGCGGCAGTTGCTGGAAGTGGGGGCGCTGCGCCTGGAACGCGAGGAGATTCCGCGAGCCACGATCTGGCACTACCAGGCGGTGGATGCCTTCGCCTCCGTTGACGCCGGCCGGCCGGTCGACGCTGACTTCGGCGGGCAGTTCCGCCTGACCGCCGTCGGGCTGAGTGCCGACACGGTGGAAGACCGGCGCGCGCTGGGTCTGAGCTTGCGCTGGGAGGCGCTGGCGCAGCCGCAGGCGAGCTACCACCTGTTCATCCACCTGCTGGACGAGACCGGATATCGCTGGGGGCAATGGGATGGCCCACTCGCCGAAGACAGCAACCCGATCAGCCCGGGGCAGATCGGGTCCGGCACCCACCTGATTCGCCCGCTGCCCGGATTGCCGCCGGGCGCATACCACCTGGAGGTGGGGCTGTACGATCCCGCCTCCGGCCAGCGGCTGGCGGCCCAGCGTAACGGCGTTTCGCTCGGCACGAGCTTGCGGATCGAGCCGCTGGACGGCACGCCGCCACGGCTGCCGCGCGCGCCGGAGGAGCTGGCGATTGCCCATCGCCGCTCGTGGGCGGTCGATGGGCTGCGGCTGCTCGGCTTCGAGGCCGGTTGTGCGCCGGAGCAGGCCACTGAGTGCCGCTTGCCGGAGCAACGGCCCGGCGCTCGCCTGCCGGTGACGCTGTTCTGGCAGGCGAGCGGTGAGGCGCGGCCCGATTACGCGCTGGACCTGTCCCTCCTCGATGGGACCAGTTCGGTTTGGCAGGACCGCCAACCGGTGGCTACCGGTCACCCCACGGGAGCGTGGTTTGAGGGGGAGGTATTGCGTGTGCCGCTCGCCTTCCGACTGCCGGCTTCGTTGCCCGGTGGGACGTACACGCTGACTCTGGCGCTACGTGCCGGCACAGCGGATGTGGTGATGGGGTCACTGCGCTTGCTGCGGGTTCCGGTAGGTGCGGTGGAGCACGCGTTCGCCGCTCCGGCCATCGAGCATCCCTTCGTAGCGAGCGTGGAGGGCGCGGCCACGCTGCTGGGCTACGAGCTGTCGCCGTCTGCTGTCACCCTGTTCTGGCAGGCCACGGCTACGCCGGACGAGTCGTACACGACGTTCGTACACCTCACTGACGCAGCGGGCCATATCCTCGACCAGGATGACGCCATTCCGGCCAACGGCACGCGCCCCACGACCGGTTGGGTGGCCGGCGAAATCATCGCCGACCGGCACGAACTCACCCGGCCGGCCGATGCACCTGCCGGCCCCCTCTTCTTGCGCGTGGGTCTGTACGCGCCGGAAACGGGCCGTCGGCTGACGGCCCGCGATTCCGGTGGTCAACGATGGGCGAACGATGCCATTGTCTTGCCGCTGGCCGGCGAGTACTGACTACGGGTTGCTCTCCACGAGCGACTTCATGTCCAGGATGAAGGGGCTGTCCGAAGGGAGCATCATCACCCGAACGTTGGGAGACAGCTTCTCGATGTAGCGGTACGTCAGCAGGTTTTCGTTCAGAGTGATTTGCGCGTTGATCAGCCGCAGGGCCTCTGCTTCACCCTGTGCCTCGGTGATGGCTGCTTGCTTGACCCCCTCGGCCTCGATCTTCTTGCGAGCCGCTTCCTGGCTCTCCTTCTGCAGCACGAACTGCATCCGCTCGGCGTCCTGTTGGGCGATCTGCTTCTGCTCGATCGATGTGGCGTAGTCTTCGGTGAAGTTCACGTTCCGGATGTCAAACGACAGCAGGATCAGGCCAGCCGCCGAGAATCGTTTCTCCAGGTCTTCCGTTACGTCCAGTTGAATCTGAGCCCGGGCTGGACCGTAGATGTTGGTTACAGTGTTCTGAGACACATGGTGGCGGACGATGGAGCGGATCGCCGGACGCACCAGCACTTCGATGAAGGTATTGCGGTAGTTGTTGTGGACGAAGGCGGCCTTCCGAGGGTCTATCTTGTAACGGGTTGACGAATCGATTCCTACCTGTAGCCCTTCGCTGGTCGGCGACCACAGGGAATCGTCACCGTGGAGTTCTCCTTCTCCCAGAGTCCGCGTCATGGTATAGACCTGCTCCAGGGTGGAATAGCGGTAGACCTCGTTGATGTAGGGGACAACGATGTGCAGGCCGGGCATCAACGGCTCTTCTTGCGTGCCGGCAAAGATGTTGAATACGACACCCACTTCACCGGCATCAATGACGATGATGCTTGTACTCAGGGTGCTGACCAGCAGAGCGAACGCAAGGATGCCGGCGGACAGCGACAACGAGACTTTGGCCGGACGCCCGCGGCCGCGCTGGTAGCCAACGTAGATGACATAGCCGACCAGAGCGACCCACAGCAGGGTCGCAACAGAACGGAGTATACTGGCAACAATCATGAGACCTCCTTATACAGTTCGTGCCTGAGTCGTCGCGGATGGAAACCGATCCGCAAGGCCCAGGCCGCATGATAGATCTTTCAGGTATCATCTCAATAACTTGGGGAACGCCCTCCGGCCCCCAATTCTGGGGGAGCAC
>CAZDTE010000057.1:0-20460 GCA_964508275.1 uncultured Ardenticatenales bacterium | reverse complement strand
ACGTCGTGAGACAGTTCGGTCTCTATCCGCTGTGGGCGTAGGTGACTTGAGGAGAGCTGCCCCTAGTACGAGAGGACCGGGGCGGACCGACCGCTAGTGTGCCAGTTGTCCCGCCAGGGGCATCGCTGGGTAGCTATGTCGGGCAAAGATAACCGCTGAAAGCATCTAAGTGGGAAGCTTGCTTCAAGATTAGGTCAGCCACCGGATCAACCGGGTAAGCGCGCTGGGAGACTACCAGTTCGATAGGCCTCAAGTGTAAGCGCAGCAATGCGTTCAGCTTAGGGGTACTAACGCGCGAGGGCTTAATTCAGTTCCGTGCAATCCAGACTTGAGCGAGACATACGCATCCTGTTCAGTTTTTAGGGCGTCAGGCAAGGCGTGGTGCGTAGTGTGTGAGGGGGCTTACTCCCCCCATGATCATTACCCAATGCGCAACACGCACTGACTGCCAAATCCATAACCTTCGCAAAAAAGGTTCCTTTGGTGATTCTAGCGGCGGGGACACACCCGGCTCCATCCCGAACCCGGAAGTTAAGCCCGCCAGCGCCGATGATACTGCACTGGCAACGGTGTGGGAAAGTAGGTCATCGCCAGGGGAACCTTTTTGATTCCGCTGTCATGAAAACAGCGCGCTCCCCGTTGGGCGACAGTCTCCCGACCGCGCCCTCCTCCCGCCTCGGTCAAGAGACGCCTGCCCTTCGGGCAGACCTTCGGCAAGTGGGGCGGTTCTCATCCTTGAAGTAGTTGCGCTGCGTGCTCATGGCTGTCACGAAAAGAGGACCAATGGCCCCAAACCTTGCTATCGAGATCAACCGTCATACTGCCGAACACGCCCCAGCGATGGTCGCGTTTCTCCGAGAGATCTGCGCCATTCCCAGCATGGACGGCCAGATTCGGGAGGTGGGTGAGTGCGTCGCCGCAGAAATGGAAAAGCTGGGTTTTGACGAGGTGCGGTTCGACCGCATGGGCAACATCCTTGGGCGTATCGGGTCGGGGCCGCGCACACTGCTCTACGACAGCCACGTCGACACAGTCGGTATCGGCGATCCGGACGCCTGGCAGTGGGACCCGTTCGGTGGCAAAGTCGAAGACGGCATCCTGTATGCTCGCGGCGCTTGCGACGAGAAAGGGTCCACGCCCGGCATGGTCTACGGCCTGGCCATAGCTCGCGATTTGGGCCTGCTCGGCGACACCACGGCCTACTACTTCGGCAACATGGAGGAGTGGTGCGATGGCCTGTGCAGCCAGGCCCTCGTCGAAGTCGAGGGCATACGTCCAGATTTCGTGGTGATCGGCGAGCCGACGCGCATGCAAGTCTATCGCGGCCACAAAGGTCGTGTGGAGTTGCAGATCGTGGCCAAGGGGCGCTCGGCCCATGCCGCGTCGAACGAACTGGGCGACAACGCGGTCTACAAGATGTTGCCCGTGATTGCCGGCGTGCGCGACCTCGGCGCCGATCTGCCCTCCGACCCGTTCCTCGGACGCGGCAGAATCACCGTGACCGGCATCACCTGCCGTACGGCGTCGATCAACGCCGTCCCAGATGAATGCGCCATCACCATTGACCGCCGACTGACGTTTGGTGAGACACAGGACGACGCCATCGCGCAGGTGCGGGCGCTGATCCCGGCAGAACAAGCTACCGACTTCACGGTCTCGATGTTGCACTATGATGAGCCGAGCTACACGGGGTTCGTGCTACCGGTGGAGAAGTATTTCCCCGCATGGGCCCTGCCGGAGGAGCACGCCCTGGTGCAAGCCGGCCTGGCGACGGCCCGCCGTCTGTGGGGCGAACCGGAATCGCCAGCCAAGTGGAACTTCAGCACGAACGGCACGTACTGGATGGGCAAAGCCGGCATCCCTGCCATCGGCTTTGGGCCCGGCGACGAGGTACATGCCCACACCGTGCTCGACCAGGTGCGGTTGGACGACGTCGTGCGCAGCGCGGCGTGGTATGCCCTCTTCCCGGCCGTGCTGAAGGAAACGTGACGCCCGCCGGCAGATGGACATCCCCACTCTGAGCGACATCCAGGCTGCGCAGGCGCGCATCGCCGGTCACATCCGACGCACACCACTCCTTGAAGCGCGTCCGGTCAGGCAGCCGGCGCCCGACGCAACGACGCTCTATCTCAAGCTGGAGAACTTACAGGTGACCGGTTCGTTCAAGGCTCGTGGCGCCGTGAACAAGCTGTTGAGCCTGCCGCCTGCAGCGGTCGCTCGCGGAATCATCACCGCGTCCGGTGGCAACCACGGCCTGGGCGTGGCCTATGCCGGCTGGATCGCCCGGTCGCCGGCGGTGATCTATTTGCCCCAAAATGCCCCATCCTCAAAAGCGCAGAAGCTGCGGGCCTGGGACGCGCGCGTCATCATCGAAGGCGCCGTCTGGGACGACGCCAACCGGGCGGCGCTGGCCGTGGCCGAAGCCGACGGCCTGACCTACATCCACCCGTTCGCCGATCCGGCCGTCATCGCCGGCCAGGGCACGATCGGTCTCGAAATCCTGGAAGACGCCCCGGACGTGGACGTTCTCCTGGTAGCCATTGGCGGCGGGGGACTGATCAGTGGGGTCAGCCTGGCCGCAAAGTCGATCAAATCGGGCATCCGCGTGATCGGTGTCGAGCCGGTCGGGGCGCCCACGCTTTACGAAAGCGTCCGCGCCGGGCGCGTGATCGAGTTGCCGGCCATCCGCACGGCAGCGAACACCCTGGCCCCTCGACAGAGCGCGCCGGTCAACCTGGAGATCATCCGGCAAAACGTGGACGACATCGTGCTGGTCTCCGACGAGGAGATGCGCGAAGCCGCCCGTTGGCTGTGGTTCGAGATGGGGGTGGCGGCGGAGTTGAGCGGTGCGGCGGCGCTGGCGGCGCTGCTCTTGGGCAGGGTGCGCCTTTCTCCGGAGGATGTCGTCTGCGCGCTGGTGTGTGGCGCCGGGCAGGATGGCTTGGACCCAGACATCCCCCAAATGGGGGATTGACACGAGTCCCCACCTGTTATAAACTTGACTGGAATGTCGTGTGTTGAAGCCACGGGTAGGGACACCCGGCTGCAGTCGGGGTGCGGAGTTGCCGGAAAGCGAATGGGGGAGAAATGCCAGCGGAACGATTGCACGGAATCCGGACACGTATTGAAAATGGGGATCGGGCCGGTGCAAAGCGGCAGTTGCTGGAACTGGTACGTACCGATCTGGCCAACGCGGCGGCGTGGGGCATGTTGGCCGGACTGATCGATGATCCGGCCAAGAAAGCTGACTGCTATCGCCAGGCCTTGATCATAGATCCGGACAATCGCCACATCGCCACAGCTTTGCACGATCTCGAAAACCGCGCTCAGGGTACATCGGCAACGCAACAGATCGCCGGCGACGAGCCGCTGGCCATGGTCTGCCGGCAGTGCGGGGGCAAGATGCAGGTGTACTTCGTAGGCGAGATGCGCGACAAACGGGCCGCGTGTCGCTACTGTGGTACAGAGGTTGACCTGCCCGACACGTTTCAGCGGGTGCGGAAGCACCGGAACACCGAGCTGCACTGGTGGGGCAGCCGCACGACGGAAGAAGTCGTCGTCGAGACACGCCGCGACCGCCACCCCCGCGACGGCCAGGACCAACCGGCCCCAGAGCTGGAAGAGATTCGCAGGCTCTTGAAACTGAAAGGGTTTGACGGACTGGACGATGACGCGCTTCGCGTACTTTCGGACCGGGGCGTGATTGTGCTGCAAGGATCGCAGGTGAACGTCACCCCCGAAATCCACGGCCTCCTGGAGCAATTCGCCGGAGGGGTCGCTAGACGCCAGCCAAAGAAAGAGCGGACGCTCAGCCCGACTGAGATCGTGCGCCTGGCCGGAAAGCCGATCTCGCCGGAGGAGCGGCGCGAGTGCCCGAAGTGTGGCTCGGTGGTGTCTCGAAATGCCGCGCGGTGCCAGTGGTGCAGCGAACCCCTTTCCGGCAATTCGGGAGGCGAGCTATGATAAAGCGGTTTCGCGCTTGGTTGCCCGTCGTTCTGCTGGTGGTCATACTGCCCCTCGCTGCCTGCGGCGGCCGGCAAGCGGGTGGCACGCCGGTTCCGGCGACTATCGAGCCAGGCGAGAAAGTGGGCGAGTATGACGCCGGCGAAGCCATCCAAAGCTACGCCAGCAATGTGCTGGGCATCGCCGTCGAGGTGCAGTCGGCCGGGGGCCAGGAGGGGAAGATCACGCTGCCCGGCGACGCCCAAAAGAGCGTGGACGCCGCGCTCACGCTGGCCGGTGCGACCTACTGGGCTGTGTTGCGAGATGGCCTGGCCTCGGTCAGCCTCGGCGATGGCGGCATCAGCGGCGACCTGACCGCCGACATCGAATCCGCCTCTCTGGGCGTGTTTGTGATGTCGCAGCCCGGCGCGCTCCCGGCAAACCCTGACGAGGCCCTGGCGCGGATCAGGGCCACGTTCCCCGGCATTGCCGATCTGGAGTTCGCGTCCAGGCCGCAGCAGGGACAGGGATTCGCGTTCCAGGCCACGACCACGACCAAACGGCTCGATCCGGCCAGCGGCAAGATGGCCGGCGTGGCAGAATCGGCGCTGGTCTCGGTGACGCCGGCCCTGAAGAAGGATCGCGTGCTGGTTTGGGCGCTGGTTGCCAACGGCACGCTGACGAAGGCGCTAACGTTCTGACAGTAGTCAGTCATCAGTCGCAAGTCGTTAGACGCAGTGCTTCGCGGGTATCGAGTTCCGTGTTGCGTACTCCGTCGTTCCACGTTCGGCGCCCCACGATCCACGCGGCCCGCCCCGGTCAGGAGACCGTCCGCCTTTCAGGCAGGCGTCGGCGAGCGAGGGCTATTTTGCGATCACCGCTCATCTTCCCCCAGCCGGGTCGTGTTGAATCGAGCCATCCGCGGCTGGCCGGCGTTGTAGCACGCCGTTGTCCGAGTCCGCAGGTGCCGCTGTGAAGTCTATCTGCGCCTGCCGGTCTGCGTAAGAGTCTCCGTAGTTGTATATGGCGTACTGTCCGGGTCGCTCCCCTGGTATGCACGCACGTGGTTGCGGCGAGCGCGCGAAGTGCTGGTTAGCGTATTGAAACAGTTGCATCAAGGATTGTGTCACAGCATTTGCGAAATGGCAAGGGGCCTGCGGTGCCAGAACATTGAGGTTGCCCTTTTCTCCAAAACAGGCTATAATCAGTAACTGATGGCTCTTGGTCGCCCGCGGCCGGCCGTTGGCTTTCCGCCAGGAGATGGGATACGGAAATGACCTTACTGGTAGACGGGCACAATCTCATTGCCAAGTTGCCGGGCTTGTCTCTGGCCGATCCGGATGACGAGCGTGAGCTGATTCAAGTGCTGCAAAGGTACGCCTGGCGTAAGCGAAAGAAGATCACGGTTGTGTTTGATCCAGGGGACAACCCCGGAACGGGCAGTCCGGCCAGCCGCGCGGCTGTGCGCGTGATCTTTGCTTCGCCGGGCAGCACAGCCGATGCCGTGATTATCTACATGGTCCGGCAGCACCGGAATCCCCGCGACCTGCTGGTCGTCTCGTCGGACCGCACCGTGATGTCTCGTGCCCGGTCCGCTGGCGCGCGCACGATCTCAGCAACCGCCTTCGCCTTGGAGATTCAATCTGCCCTTTCGTCCCGGAAGGTTGAAAACGAGAAGCCGTCTTTTGATTCCGGCGGTGCTTCCGAGGACGACGTGGCCTATTGGCTGCGCGTGTTTGAGAGCGACGAAGGCGTGTGAGGGAAGACCGGAGAGGCCTGGGCACTCGCGGTGAGACCTTGGCCACTGATTACCTGAAGCAACAAGGTTACACGATCCTGGCTCGCAACTGGCGGTGGCCACAGCTTGGCGAGATGGATATCGTGGCCCGAGATGGAGACTGCCTGGCCTTCGTCGAGGTAAAGACCCGCCGCACCCGCCGCTTCGGCTCGCCAGAAGAAGCCATCACCCTCGACAAACAAGCCCGTTTGATTGCCCTGGCCCAAGCCTATCTGGCTGAGGAGGTCGGCACACAGGATGTGTCCTGGCGGATCGACGCCGTGGCCGTTGAGATTTCTCCTCGCGGACGGGTGCAGCGCCTCGAACTGTTCCGCAATGCCGTGGAGGGGTAAACGTCGTAACGCGTGACACTCTAGCGCACAACGCGTTACGCATCACGCATCCCCCCCCGTTGAGGTCGGCGCGCTATTTTCAGAGCAGCCCGCTAGTGCGGCGGGATGATCAGCGCCTGACCAACCTCCACGCGATCTGGATCTTTGATGTCATTGGCCTGAACCAGCGCTTCCAAGGTCACATTGAACCGTTGGGCGATGATCGTTAGCGTGTCACCCGGCTGCACAACATAGGTCGTAACCTGTGGCGGTGCCGTCGCCGGAAGCGCGGTCGCCGAAGGGGATGGGGCAGGCGAGTTTGTGCGTGTCGGGAGCGGCTCGGTCGGTGCTGGCGACACGGTGCGAGTTGCATCTGGGACGCTCGTGGCCGCCGTCTCCTGGGTAGCGGGAGAGGGTGCCACCGGACTCGGCGATTGCATTTCGGCCAGCAGATTGATTCCCGCGCGTATGGCCAAGCCGCTGCAGAGACAGACCACTCCTACGATCAGGAGCGATCCGAGCAACGTCAAGTAGCCGTGTGCTCTCGTGGGCATGATGCTCGTTCTACCGCCTCCGCCGGTGTACCGCTACAGAAGGTCCCGGCAACAATTGCGTTGTGTGCAAGAATTCTTCAACCTTTTGGTTACGACCGGAGGCCGCGCCAGGACCTCACCCGAAGGCTTGCGCGGCTCCGCCCCTTCGACCGGGGCAAAGATCGGTCATGAACCGAAACGGCTAGTCCGCCAACAGGCCACGGATCTCGCGTATGGAAAGGACAAACAGGCCGATAATGATGACCGCCGACGACACACACCACGGGCATATCGCATAGATCACGAACAACTCCAGGTAGGTCAGATAGGCGGAGAAAAGGACACCGGTTAGCGTGATGCCGAAGATCGCCAGGGACGCTTTGGTCTGCCACTCGATGTCCAGTCGTGGTCGGATCAGCCAGATGGCCAGCAACGCCAGGTAAGTGAAAGCGCCGAGCACGGAAACGGGCACGCCGCTGATCTCAGAATAGCGACTGGCATTGACCGTCTCGCATCCGCCGACACCGACGCACAGTGCTGAGGCTCCCGACACGTGTACGTACCACAGGTAGAGGGAAACCACGAACCCCAACAAGGCAAGGGCGGGGAAGGCCAGTTCCGGGATCCGAGAGGATCTCGTTGCCTCAGCGGTCATACCGGTCAGGACCCTTTGGCCAGCTCTGCCTCGATCAGGGCCTTGATCTGCTCATACGACGGGTTGGGGACCATCTGATCATTCACGAAAACGGTCGGCGTGCCGCGAGCGCCCTTCTGCCGCCCCTCGGCCGAATCGCGATTCACGGCGTCCAGGTACTTGTCCGAGTCCAGGCATTCGTTGAACTGTGCCGTATCCAACTCCAGATCAGCAGCGAACTGCTTCAAGTTTGGTTTCGAGAAAGCTCCCTTGTTCTCTCCGGCCTGGCTGTCAAACAGCTTGTCGTGATAGTCCCAGAAATGGCCCTGGTCGCCGGCGCAACGGGCTGCTTCTGCGGCCCAAGTCGATTCTTGTCCAATCACGATGAGGTCTTTGTAGACGAACCTGATTTTCCCTTCTTGGACGTACGTCTCTTCGAGTTTTCTTCCCGCCTCACGGGCGAACGATGCGCAATACGGTCACTGGTAATCCGAGTACTCCGTGACCGTGACCAGCGCGTCGGCCGGGCCCAGGGCAGATCCCTCCGCAATCACGCTGCTTGGTGTGGCCTCTCCCCCGCCAGATCGATCGGGCAGCTTGAACAGGCCGCTGTTGAAGCCGGCCAGCACGAGAACCACAAGCGCAGCGGCACCGGCAATCGCGATGATGTCGCGAGACGAGATGCCACGTTTCGATGCGCGAGCCGCTTCTTTTCTTGCCTTGCGCGGATGTTTCACTTTACGTTTGGCCATCCGGTCAACCTCCATCAAATGTAAATGGTTTGCAGCTACTGCCCAGCAACTGCCTATCCCAGCATCTCGACCTCGACCGTGCTGCCGGCAGGGATCAAGGTGACATCCTCCGGCACGATCAGCAGGGCGTTGGCCCAAACCAACGACGATAGGATGCCTGACCCTTGAACGGTCACACCGCTGCCCCGAGTTGTAACGTGGTGCTGGCCATTACGGCAGGTGACGAGGGAGCGCATGTAGTGACGCCGGCCACTGTTGTAAACGTCTTCTTCGAGGGCCGCATTCAGGCGAGGCTTGTCCAATCGCTGGTGCCCGGCCATGCGCAGTATCGCCGGCCTGGCGAAGACCTCGAAGGCCACAATCGAAGCGACCGGATTGCCTGGCAGCCCAATGACCGGCACGCCACTGATATGCCCGAAGGCCAGCGGCTTTCCGGGCTTGATGCGCACTTGCCAGAAGTGCATCTGGCCTTCTGCGGCGAGCACGTCTTTCACGACGTCGTAATCGCCCACCGAGACACCGGCCGATGTGAGGAACAGGTCAACGTTCTGGTTCAACCCTTCGCGTATCTTCGCCGTGAGATGCTCAACGTTGTCTCGCGCGATGCCCAGGCGAATCGGTACGCCTCCGCAACGGGCGACCAGGGCGGCGTTGCTGTATTCGTTGCTGTTCCGGATCTGCCCCGGACCCACGGGGTCGTCCAGGCCGACCAGCTCGTCACCGGTGGCCAGGACGGCCACGCGGGGGCGACGATGTACGCGCACGCGAGCGCGGCCCAGGGACGCCAAAACGCCGATCTCCTGCGGTCGTAGCACCGTGCCGGCGGGCAAGACCTTCTGCCCAGCGCGGATGTCTTCTCCCGCCCGACGGACGTTGTCCTCCGAGGAAACCGGTCTGAACAGCCGAACGGTGTTTTGGGCCGGTGATCCCTGTTCCCCTTCGTCGGTGTCCTCAAAGCGGATCACGGCGTCTGCGCCCGGTGGCACCGGCGCGCCGGTCATGATCCGGATCGCCGTGCCCGGCGACACGGTGACGCTCGCGGCTTCCCCGGCGGCGATGGCACCGGCCAAGCGCAGGGACACAGGCGAGTTGCTGGCAGCACCGACCGTGTCCTCCGCGCGCACAGCGAAGCCGTCCATGGCGGAGTTGTCGAACGGGGGGACTCTTTCGGGCGCGAACACATCCTCGGCCAACACGCGATCGAGTCCGTCCATGATAAAGACGTCCTCGGCCGGCAACGGGCTGATCTGCTCCAGTATGTAACGGCGTGCCTCATCTACGCTGATCATGGAGTCCACTACGTTGCCCCAGGGCCCTGGCATTTCTCCTGCACATGGCCTCAGCACCTGGCGACAGCGTCCCTTTGCTGCTTCTGTGGTTCAGGCTGGAGAGATTATAGCATACTTCACCGGATAGTCAAGGGAAACGGTCTGGTGAATACGCATGTCTCACCGCCGGGACGGGCGTATGCAAAACCTGGCGGAGGCGTAAACAACCGGCCAGAATACTCTCCAGGCATTTGTGGGTAATCACCAGAAACGGCGACTGCTTCACACCGCCGGCCGGGAGGATACAACGGAGGAAAGAAGAAGCGCCGGCGACAGCGCCGCCGGCGCCCAATCAACATGGTGGAGATGGCGGGAATCGAACCCGCGTCCAAAGAGTTCGCTCCAAAGCGTCTACAAGCTTAGTTTCGTTGGTTAATCTCGCGCGACGGGGCCCAACGAACAAAGCCTCAATCGCGCCAGCCGATCCGGCCAGGCCGGCTTAGTATCCTCATATCGGCGTCAAGAGGAACCGCCCCTGGCTATTATTCCGCCCGCCTCACCCCGCCAGGGGAAGGCGAAACGGACGTGACGGCATGGTTATGCCGCCAGAGCAACCTGCGGCGCGCCGGTAAACCGGGGTACGCCAAAGAAGTTTGCTTTGCCAGTTATGGTTATGTTGCCCGTTTTACGAGTGAGCACTCGGCTTGCAGCTCAGAAACAGCCCTCCCTGTCGAGACCATTCATCCCCACAGGCCTGCACAAAGTATACCACGATTCCTGCAAAAACGCAAAGTCGCCGGAGTGGGGGGAGCCCGTCACTTTTTGCGCGGGGGGAGTGGTGTGGTATGATGGAGAACGAGAAGGAGGGATTTGCAAGCAGCGTAAGGGGGAAATTCGATGCTAATGACAGATTTATGTACAGGGGGTTAAGCCACGCCTTGCTCTTCGAGCTTGCAGTAAATGCGCGACCTACCTGCCAGCGGGCGGTGATCCTTTCCTGTCCTGGCCCTCAATTGTGAACCGGTACAACTCTGCCGTCTGCCGGGCGATCTCGTCCCAGTCGAAGGCTGCTGCCAGGGCGACTGCGCCTCGCCCCAGGCGATGGCGCGCGTCCTCGCGCAGCAGCACACGGGCCGCCGCGCTGGCCAGCGCCGCCGCGTCGTCCGGCGGCACGAGTACCACGTTGTCGCCGTCGCGCAGATCGGGCACTGGGTGGCTGGGCCGGGTGGTGATCACCGGCAGGCCGTGGGCCAGGGCGGTGATCAGTGTGGTGCGGCGGAGCGAGGCCCCGTCACGATACGGCAGCACAGCGGCGTCGCCGGCCAGCAGGTGGGCGGACACGTCGGCCGGCGAGACGAAATCGGTCCAGATTACATCCTCTTCCACGCCATGCCGGGCCACCAGATCCTCGATGTGGGCGGCGTAGGCGACGTTCGTCGGGTCGGCGTCGCCGGTGCGTCCGCCGACCATCAGCAGCCGAACTGGCGTCTCGGCGCGCCGCAACCGCTCCAGCGCCTCGACCAGCGTCTCGCAACCCTTGCTGCTGTTCAGGAAACCGAAATGCACAAGCAGACCACCGGTTTCCTCCACGCCCAGGCGGGCCCGCCAGGCTGCGCGGTCGTAGCCCGGCGGGGGCGATACCGGTATGTTGTTACCCAGCGGGATGCGCCGGAGCCGGGTCGCACCCAGGCCGGCGGCACGCAGCCGCCTCTCGTCTTCGGCGTTGGTCACGATGACCGCGTCGCTGCCGCGCGCCAGGGCCAGGGTGACCCACCAGCGCAGCGGGCCGGCCTTCGGGAAGAGGTAGGGGACGCGCAGGTCGTGGAAGGTGGTCACCACGCGGGGCCGCTCGCGCCGCCGGCGGAGCCACCAGGGCCACAGGTTGATCGCCGGATGCAGGCCGTAGGCGGCTGTTTGATACTGGATGTGGACAACATCGGCCCCGCTGCACGCCCTGCCCAGCTTCCGCCAGGCTCGCCAATCCCACGCCGGGGTACACCGTTCGGCAGGAGGATCACTTGCTGTGACTGCTGGCAGCTCGGCCGTCACGACCGTTGCCTCCACACCATGCCGGGTCAGGCGTTGGCACAGCATAGCCGTGTAATCGCCCACGCCGCCTTGCATGGGCGGATACTCCGCTGTGATCACATGGACGCGCACGTGGCCTACCGCAGCCCTGACAGCATCACCTGCGCGTAGGCGCACAGACGCGCGGCACGCAGGGGGCGTTTGTGCCCGACGAGCCACTTGGCTCCCTCCACGCCGCTCTCCCACACGTAGGTGGCGAGCAGGAACCAGCGCACGAACTCGGCCCGCCAGCGTCCGTGATGCTTGGCAAAGTAGCGTACCTTGCTGGACTGGAAGCGGATGTGGCGGAGTGGCACGACTTGGTCGCTGCTCTTGCCCTCGTAGTGGATGACGGTTGCTTCGGGCAGGTAGACGATCTCCCAGCCAGCTTGTCTGATTCGCTGGCACCAATCCAACTCCTCAAAATACATGAAGAATTCCTCGTCCAGCCCGCCGACCTGCTCAACGATCTGGCGACGCACCAGCAGACAGGCTCCAACCAGCCAGTCGACCGGCTGCGTTTCGTCTGCTGGCCGGTCCTCGATGTAATAGCGGCGGAGCACACGGTTGTGGGGCAGAATGTCCTGCAACGGTGTGCTCTCCAGCATCGCGGTCACCACGGTGGGGAAACGCCGGCGGGAGGGTTGTGCCCGGCCATCTGGATAGCGTAACTGCGGCCCCAACACGCCGACCTGCGGATGAGCGTCCATGTAGGCAACCATAAGGGCCAGCGCGTTGCCGACGACTTCAGTATCGGGGTTGAGCAGCAGGAGATACCTCCCCTTCGCCAGCGCCATCCCCTGGTTGTTCGCTGCGGCGAATCCCCGGTTCTCCTTGTTTTCTACCAGTCGCACCTGGGGAAATGCTTTGCGAATGCGCTCCGGCGTGCCATCCTGCGAGGCATTGTCCACGACCCAGATGTCAGTGGTCAGTTGACGGTGATCAGCAGGCCGTGCACGTTCACGGGTGGCTTGCTCACTGCCCTCCGGCATTCGGCTCTTGAGATCTGCCGCCTGGCCTGTGATTGGTGCTGACTGATGTCTGACTACTGACCCCTGGCTACTGATGACTGAATCCAGGCAGCGCAGCAGGAGGTCAGCCACGTTCCAACTGACGATGATGACAGAAACATCAGGGCCGGTCAACATCGTTGACGCGGGACGCGCGATGGGCGATATGCGGCAGGCGATGTGCGATACTCATGCCCCACATCCTCCCACATCCCAAATCCCCCATCCCCCATCCGGGCCCTTAGCGCCGCCGGAGGACGGCGTAGTCGGCCAGAGCGTGCATGATCTCCCTGTTCTCCTGCGCCGGCAGCACTTTGAGGGCCTGTTGCGCTTCTTTCGCGTAGCGCACAGCGTCGGCCAGCGAACGGTCCAGGGAGGAGGAGCGGCGAACGGCAGAGACCACTGCCTGCACCTCATCATCGGTTAGTTCTTGGTCGGACATGATCCGTTCGCCGAGGCTGTTGGCCGGGTGCGCCTCGAGGTAGTAGATGACGGGGAGGGTGATATTGCCCTGCCGCAGGTCACTGCCGACCGGTTTGCCCAGCGTTTCTTCATCGCCATCGAAATCGAGCAGGTCGTCCACTATCTGGAAGGCGAGACCCAGCTTCTCGCCATAGGTGCGCAATGCGCGAATCGCTTCCTCTGGGGCGCTGGACAACACAGCGCCGGCTTCGGTTGCGGCGGCGAATAGGGAGGCTGTCTTGGCGTAGATGCGCTGGGTGTAATTGCGCCGCGACCGCTGCCAGTCGCGGCTGCTGAGCATCTGGCGGAGTTCGCCGTCGCAGATGACCATCAGGGTTTTGGCGAAAATGGACATGACCCGCACGTTGTTGGTTTCGGCGGCCCAGGCTGCCGATTGGGCGAACAAGTAGTCTCCGATCAGCACCACAGCGCCTGGGGTGAGGATGGCGTTCAGGGTGGGGTTCCCGCGCCGGAGCAACGACCGGTCAATCATGTCGTCATGCACGAGCGTTGCTGTGTGCAGTGTTTCGACGGCAGCGGCCATGGAGATCATCGCATCTTGGTTGGCACCCCAGACCTGGGAGGCGAGGATAACCAGGGCCGGCCGCATCAGTTTCCCTCGGCCGTCAACCAGGTAGCTCATCGCTTCGCCCAATGTTGCGAATTCCACCTCCGCAGCCTGCCGCATTTTGGCAACAACCGCTTCCAGGTCCGGCTCAATATTGGCGAAGAGGGGTATAGCCTTCAGGGATGTCTCGGTCCTATCATTATCAGTTCGAGTCATTTTCCTCGCTCACTCGTGGGGACGGCAGACCGAACAGCCGGCGAGCGTTTGCCGTCGTTCGCCTGGCAACGTCCACGGGGTTGGTTTGGCGTGCGCTCGCCAGCGCCTCGGCGACCAGCCGGACATGGGCCGGTTCGTTACGTTTACCGCGATACGGGTGTGGCGTCAAAAAGGGAGCATCGGTTTCGACAAGCAGGCGTTCAGCCGGTAACAGGCCGACCATCTCTCGTTGGCGATGGGCGTTCTTGTAGGTTACCGGGCCGTCGAAGCCCAGGAAAAAGCCGAGCGCGATCAGCTCCTCGGCCATCCGTCGATCTCCGGAGAAACAGTGCAAGACGCCCGCCTTGCCATCAGGCCCGGCCGCTGCCGCCCGGTCCGAGAGGATGCGCAGCACATCCTTGTGGGCCTCGCGGTCGTGAATGATCACCGGTTTGCCCAGTTCACCCGCCAAGGCCAACTGATCGCGGAACACCCGGCGTTGGACATCGCGCGGGCTGCGATCGCGGTAGTAATCTAGCCCGATCTCCCCGATGGCGACAACCTTTGGGTGTGCGGCCAGGCCCCGGAGGATGCGGGCCGTCTGGGTGTCCCAGTTACGCGCGTCGTGCGGATGGATGCCGACCGCCGCGTAGATCGCTTCATGCCTGTCGGCAAGTTCCACCGCTGCGCGGCTCGTATTCACGGTCACGCCGATCGTGATCATCTGCGTTACTCCCGCCGCTTGCGCCCGCCGGATCACATCCTCACGATCGGCGTCGAAGTGTGACATGTCCAGATGGACGTGTGTGTCTATGAGTGTCATGTGTCATGTATCATGTGTCAGTTTCCGGGGGTTGGGGACTGGGGGTCAGGGGTCGGTGATCCCTGCTTCCTACTCCCTACACCCTACTCCCTGCTCTCTACAGCCCTGCCAACTCCATGCCGGCGTCAAGGATCGGCTCGACCTTGTCCTCGTGTGTCGTTTCGGTGTAGATGCGCATGATCGGTTCGGTGCCGGAGAAGCGGATGAGCAGCCAGCCGCCGTCTTCCAGCATGTACTTGAACCCGTCCAGCCGGTTGATGCTCCGCACGGCGAGGCCGGCGATGCGGTCGGGCCTGGCTCGTTCCAGCCGCTCCAGGATCGCCGGACGCCGATCGGCCGGGAAGTCGGTGTCGCGGCGGTGATAGAAATGGGGTCCCACGAGCGAGAACAGGTGATTCAGCAGCTCCGACGGCTTCTTCTCCATTTGCACGACCATGTCGAGCAGGAACAGGTTGGCCACGATGCCATCGCGCTCCGGGATATGGCCGCGGAAGGCGTAGCCGCCGCTTTCCTCGCCGCCGATCATCGCGTCGGTCTCCAGCATCTTGGGAGCCACGTACTTGAACCCCACGCCGGTTTCGTGTACCGGCACGTCGTATCGCTCGCCGAGCCGCTCCAGCATGGAGGTCGTGGATACGGTCTTGACGATGGGGCCGCGCCACCCACGCACCTCCAGCAGGTACAGAGCGATGAGCGCATACACCTGCAACTGGTTCAAAAAGACGCCCTGTTCGGTCGCTGCGCCCATGCGGTCTGCGTCGCCGTCGGTGGCGATGCCGATGTCGGCGTTCTCGGCAACGACGACCCGGAGCAGGGGATCGATATTTGGCGGAATCGGCTCGGGCCGGGCCATTTCTGGGAAGATCGGGTTGCGATGGTTGTGGATCTCGTGGATGTGAGTGCTGCCACCCTCCAGAATACGGGGAAACCAGCCTTCGCCCACGCCCCACATCGCATCCATGACCACATTCAGTCCGGCTTGTCGGATCGGTTCGACATCGATCAGGCGAGAGACTTGGGCGAGAAAGGAGTCCGTGGGGTCGAACGAGCGGATCAGCCCCCGATCCTCGGCCTCGGACCGGGACATGCGCCGCACGCCGGACAGGCCCCCCGGAATCCGCGCCTCGATTTGTTTCAGGTCTTCGGGGGCCACCGCGCCGCCGTAGTCGGCGCGCACCTTGAATCCGTTGTCGGTCGGCGGATTGTGGCTGGCGGTGATGTTGACCGCGCCGGCGGCCTGGCGGTCGAGGATAGCGAACGAGATGACCGGCGTGGGCATCGCGCGTGCGCACAGGTGAACGGGAATCCCGTTGCCGGCCAACACTTCGGCAGCAGAGGCGGCGAAGTGTTCGGAGTCGAAGCGGTAGTCATAGCCGACGACCAGGCCGCGGTTTGACTGGCCGGTATCTCGCAAGAATTGGGCAAAACCTTGTGCGCACCGGCGCACGTTGTCGAATGTGAAGTCCTCGGCGATCACGGCGCGCCAGCCGTCGGTCCCGAATCGAATGTCGGTCATTCTTCCTCCTCGAGATTCAGTCGCTTTCTGACGAATGAAAGCGACTGTTCAGCAAGCGAAGTGGAGCATGAAAACAGGCTGCTGCGAAATAGCCCCCATCCGCGTTGTGGTGAGCAAGCCGTATGTCGTACTCGGCCTGGCGCAGCCAGCGAGCCGCTTCGTTCTCAGGTCTGTTCATAAAGCACTACTGCTTCTTTCTGTATCCGCTCGATCAGTGGATCATTCTCCCCAGAGGCCATCTTCGCGAACTCTTGTGGCGTGCGGACCAGCACATCCAGGGCATAATCTGGGCAGACGTATTCAAACACGGTTGCCAGCCGATCTAGAAAACGTTCGCGCGTTTCCTTGATGATGACAATGTCAACGTCACTATATCCATGAGCGGCTATGTTTCCTCACCGTTCTTCAGGCGGGTGTTCCAGACTTGCAGGTCGGCGTCCACCATGTTCTGTATGAGCGTCTCAAACGTCATCGAGGGTTCCCAGCCCATCTTTGCCCCGGCCTTCGAGGCGTCACCGACCAGTTGGTCCACTTCAGCCGGACGCAAGAACCGTTCGTCAACGACCACGTAGTCACGCCAGTCTAAGCCAACGTGGCCAAAGGCGACCTCGCAAAGCTCGCGGACGGAGTGGGTCTCCCCGGTCGCGATGACGTAGTCTTCCGGTTCCGGCTGCTGGAGCATGAGCCACATGGCGCGGACGTAGTCGCCGGCGTAGCCCCAATCGCGTTGGGCCTCCAGGTTGCCCATGCGCAGTTCCTTGGCCAGCCCCAGCTTGATGCGTGCCACGGCGTCGGTGACTTTGTGGGTGACGAACTCCAGACCTCGGCGTGGCGATTCGTGATTGAACAGGATGCCCGAACAGGCAAAGAGCTTGTAGCTCTCGCGGTAGTTCACGGTGATCCAGTGTCCGTAAACCTTGGCCACGCCGTAGGGGCTGCGTGGGTAGAACGGTGTGTGTTCGGTTTGGGGCACTTCTCGAACCTTGCCGAACATCTCGCTGCTGGACGCCTGGTAGAAGCGGATGTTGGGGTCCACCATCCGCACGGCATCGAGCAGACGCGTGACGCCCAAGGCGGTGAACTCGCCGGTGAGGACCGGCTGCTTCCATGACGTGGGCACGAATGACTGGGCAGCCAGGTTGTACACTTCGTGGGGTCGCCATTCCCGGAGAATGTCCAGCATGGAGATCTGGTCCAGCAGGTCTCCTTGCACGATCTCGATCTTGTCCTGGATGTGACGAATGCGGTCAAAGTTGATGGTGCTGGTGCGACGCACCATACCAATTACCTGGTAACCCTGTTCCAGCAAAAACTCGGCCAGATAGGACCCGTCCTGACCGGTGATGCCGGTGATCAATGCTTTTCTCATCGTTCCAATCCTTTTTGGCATAATGCGTGCTCCGCTCCACGCCCTATCCGCTTGTCCGCCGATTCTGGGGCGGCGATCCGCCCCCGCCAGTCGTCCAAGATGTCTCGCAGGCTTTGCTCAAACGGAATGGAAGGCTCCCAGCCGGTGTGCCGCCGCAGTTTGCCGGGATCGCAGTAACTGACCGGCACATCGGCGGGACGCAGGCGGGTGGGGTCTTCTTCGACCTGGATTTCGTGCCGGCTCAAGGAGAGCAGGCCGTCCAGGATTTCCTGCGCGGGTCTGGGTTTGCCGCCTCCCACATTGTAGACCTCACCTGCTCTGCCCCGCAGGAGCGCCAAGCGATAGGCCCGCACGGTATCGCGCACGTCGGTGAAGTCACGTTGGGCAGCGAGGTTGCCCACGTGCATGATCGGGGGACGGAGACCGGCTTCGATCTCGGCAATCTGGCGAGCGAAACTGGCAGCCACAAACCGGTCGTTCTGCCGGGGGCCGATGTGGTTGAACGGGCGCACACGCACAGCGTACACCTGGTGGCTTATGAAATACTGGAGCCCCAACATATCCTGGGCCACTTTGCTCACACCGTACGGGCTGTCTGGTCGGAAAGGCACCTCCTCGGAAATCGGCAAGGATTCCGGCGCCACGTGTCCGTACTCTTCGTTGGAGCCTACCACGAGAACACGAGCACCAACGCCGAGCGTGACCAGCGCTTGCAGAATATTGAGTTGTGAGCGAACATTGGCTTCCAGAGTCGCCCACGGGTCCTTCCACGAAACAGGAACGAAAGCCTGGCCAGCCAGGTGATAGACGTGTGTGGGCTGCACCTTTTCGAACACCTTGTGTACGGCATCGGGGTCGCGCAGATCGACCGTCACGAGATGTACGCGATCTGCGAACGCCCGGGCGTGGCCGGCTGAGCGGTGAATCACGCCCCAGATATCCTCTTCACCTTGAGCCAACAAATGATCGGTCAGGTGGCTGCCTGCGAAGCCCCCTATGCCTGTGACCAATGAACGCAACGCGGTCTCCTCACCTTGCCGAAACGCGCCAGTTGATGGCCTATTATACTGTACTTTGGCTGTCCCGGCAAGCAGAGTGGTGATATGGGGAGAACGTTCACAAAACAAAGAGGCCGCGACTGGTGGCCCCAACCTGTCGCGACCTCTAGCATGAACAGTAAGGAGGAGAAAGAGAGGAGGTCTCATTCGTTCTTGCTCTTGCTGTGATAAATATACCCTGCTATTATTAGAGCCTCCTGAGAGGATTATGAGAATCAGATGAGAGTTCGTATGTGGGACGAGAACGTCCACACTATTCATTGACATTCTCGTCTCCAGGGGCGATTGACACCGCTCCGGCGGGAGGTAGGTCCCGATGTGACAAAAAAGAAGATTTCGTGTATAATAGGTGTCAGGTGTAGGAGACTACACATTTCTCAACAGTTGTTGGCAGTCGTCGTTCTGACAAAAGTCCCTTGGTGAGACCGGTTTGGAACGCCCTGATCCAACTTTTACTCAGCAGGAAGGAGGTGAGGGGTTCGTGGCAGAGCGAGAAGCCGGTGTCGTCAAGTGGTTCAACAACACAAAAGGCTATGGTTTTATCGCCCGAGACAACGGAGAAGACGTCTTTGTCCACTATAGCGCCGTCAAGGGTGTCGGTTACCGAACGCTGGAAGAAGGACAACGCGTGGAATTTGCCGTCGTCGAGGATCAGAAAGGTCCGCGGGCACAGGATGTGACTATCGTCGTATAGATAGCCGGCAAACAATAAAAGATGCGGCGCCCACTGGGCGCCGCATCTTCTTTTTGTGTCCGGGAGACCGATTCGTAATTACCCGCCCGGCGACCGAGGTCGCGGGTCACGGGCAACAAGGTCGGCCTAGCCTGACCTCCGAACGGACAAAGGTCGGTTTCGTAGCGCGTAGCACGCAGTTTCCAACCGCCGCGTGCCCCTGCTGGCCGGCAATGCGCTCATCCGCACGTGTCTGGGACTACGCAGCGGAAATCCACGACCGCAACTTGGTGGCCCGATTGATCTGGCTTGCAGTCGCCTTGCCCGCCGGAGAAAGGCACTTCAACTACGTTCGAAATCGGAATCTCTCCGCCGGGGGCGTAGAGTTGTACCGTAATCGGAGCTTGTAAGAACCCAAGCCCCCACCGCGACCAATCGTAGCCTCCTTCTCCTTCCGAGCCGTAGCCAACCTCTGCCGGAACGATGTTTCCGTAAAGGTTGATGCGCACACTGCCCTGATTCACCAAGGCTCCCTGCGAGTTGTGAATGTGCCCCTTAACCTGATTGCCAGCGCAGTTGGGCCACCAGCGCACCAGCTCGCCCTTGAAGGGGAATTCCGGCGGGGGTGGTGCCGTCGGGGCCGGCGGTTGCGTCGGCGGTGGCGGGGCCGGCGTACGCGTGGGCGGCACGCGAGTCGCTGTTAGCGGGACCGGTGTGGCTGTGGGTGGCGGCGTGTTCGTTGGCACCGGTGTGTCTGTCGGCACCGGTGTATCCGTTGGGATCGGCGTGGCCGTGGCGACCGGCGTCGGCGTGAACGTCGGCTTGGGCGTCTTCGTCGGCGTGGCCGTTGGCTTTGGTGCCCGGGAGATCAACTGTCCCACACCACAGCCCAGTGACCCCAGCACCAGCGCTACTCCAACCAGCAGCGCAATCCACATGTCTCGCTTCATTCTGCTCCTCCTTCTGATCTCATGCAAACGCGGCCATTATAACATAGTGTTCATGATTTGCCAACACGCCCCTTTCGGTAACATCATCATTTGACGTGACACGCACGCAGGGCCACGGGTGACGGGTATAACGCAAGACTGTGGGGAGTTAGTTGTCGGCGCTGTCCTGCACGGTTGTAAGGGCGAGGCATTCCCCTCCAGGTGGGGTCTTCCCGGTGGGTGGGGCAGAGCCAAGGGGGTAGTTGGCTGATGTCGTAGCCGGCCAGCTGCAGGGGGCACTGACCCCGCATCCGGGGCTGCGCGTCCGGCGAAAAAGGGGTGAAGTGGTACACTTTCTCGAACGCCCCCAGCTAGGAGGCTGTCGGAGAGGTCTGTTTTCTTCTTATCAGGACACAGATTCTCACAGAGTTAGGGAACTCCAAGAAAATAGGTAACCGTTCAGCACCCCCTGAATCTGCCACGAATTACACGAATTTAGTATCATCTCAATAACTTGGGGAACGCCCCCCGGCCCCCAATTCTGGGGGAGCA
>CAZDTE010000056.1:10821-20500 GCA_964508275.1 uncultured Ardenticatenales bacterium | reverse complement strand
TCGCTGCCAATCGATCTGCACGCGCTGGATGCCGCTGCCACAATCTGTGCTCAGCGCGAAGGCGACCTCGTCGGAGCCGTTTTGCCCGTTTTCGATCACGGCGGCGCGCCACAAGCCGGTGGCCAGGTCTTCGCGGGTATGATCGTCCAGGAAGACCTCCCAGCGGCCATCACTGCCGGTGGTCACATCGCGCACAAGTCCGAAGTCGTTGTGTACGCGCACAACTACGCCGCTCATGGCCTGGCCCGATGAGTTATAGATGAAGCCGAAAACCCCCACCCAGTTGCAGTTGGCTCCGCCGAGCATACGCAGCCGGCCATAGAGCGGGATCGGTGTGGCCGGCGGCGCGGGCGGAGGTGGTGGCGCCAGGGTTGGCGGCGGGAAGGTGGGCGCGGCCGGTGGTGGGGGCGGCGCCGGCGATTCGGTCGGCAGGACCGTCGGCTGGATCAACACGTCCAGCGGGATAGGCGTGTTCGTCGGGCCCATCGTGCTGAACGGCGGCACCGTGCGGGACGGCGTCAGGCTGGGCGTGGGCGTCGTCGTGATCGTGGGCTGCGGTGTCCAGGTCGGCGGGAACGTAGCCGCTACCGCCACCTGACCGACTGGGGTGGCTTTGGGGGGAGGAAATGGGTTTATGGCGATCTGCGGGTTGATGAAGATGGCGATGTAAGCAAACAGAACGAGGGCGGTGAGACTCCCCACCACGACGACGCCAATGGTCAGCATTTCGTCTGTGATCTGGTCTAACACAATGCACCCTCCTCAGACGTGAAGCGAACCAGCGAATTAGCGAATCTCGTTTTCGCTCATTCTCAAACGGATCAAGGAAGATAGCGCTCGATCGTTGCTTCCTCGCGGCGTTGCTGAAGCCATGAGCGGAACTTCTGTTCCCACAACCGCTGCCGGATGTCTTCTGGCAAATCTCGCGCCGGGTCCACTTCGAGCACCTGGATGATGTGGAAACCGAACGGCGTCTCCACGATCTCGCTGATTTCGTCGGCCTGCAGGGCAAAAGCCGCTTCCGCGAACGCCGGCACCATGAGGCTGGCCGGGAAGAAGCCGAGGTCGCCGCCACTGTCCCGGCTGCCGATGTCCAAGGACTTTTCCTTCGCCAGTTCGGCAAAGTCGGCGCCTTCGTTCAGTTGGGCCAGCACGGCTTCGGCTTCTTCTCGCGTGTTTAGCAAGATGTGCCGGGCGTGGACCTGGGGCACCTGGGCCGGAATGTCGCCAACCACGTTGTCCCGCACTGCGTTGGCCAGCAGGTCCATACGGACCGCTTCGCGATACGCTTCGTAGGTCATGTTGTTGGTCGCCAGCCATTCATCCAGCTTTTCGCGGCCACCGCTTTGCTCGATCCCCTTCTGCAATTCGGCGTCCACCTTTTCGTCGGAAACGGCAATGCCCATCTCATGCGCCGCTTGACGCACGAGTTCCTGGTCGATCATTTGTTCTAGAACCTGGTGGCTGGCCTGATACAGGCTTTGCTTCCCTTCCTCAGATTCGACATCCAACCCCTGCTGCTCCAGGAACGCGCGCACCTGGGCTATCTGAGTGTCGAACAGAGCTTCGGTGATCGGCTCGCCATTGACTGTGGCCACCACGCCGGCAGGTCCGGCTGGGCGCGTGGGCGTGACGACGCTCGCTGCTGTCGGTTCCGGCATGGCCGTTGTGCCGGTTTGCGTGGGGATGGGGAGCACAGTCGCTTCTACGGCTGCCGGCGACGGAGTAGCTTTGTTTCCACAGGCAGTCAGCAGCACCGCTGCCATCACCAGCATCAGGACCCACGCAATTCGTTTCATGTTCATTGCTTTATGCTGCTCCCCACGATCGGTATGCGCTGCCGAGTTGGAAGGCTGCTGATCTTTAGGTTTCCGTTTTCTGACGTGACAACGGTACATAGATTATACATGAAAATGCTTTTTTTTGCAACATTTGCATGTGGGGCGGGTATAACGCAAAACTGTGGGGAGTTGTCGGCGCTGTCCTGCATGGTTGTAAGAGCGAGGCATTCCCCTACAGGCAGGGTCTTCCCGATTCTGCGGGCAGAGCACACATGCAAGGTTGCCAACTTGTGGAAAGTTGGCAACCTTCATCGGGCAGCTCGTGATACTACGCGCGCCCAAACGGCGTTTGACATTATGGTCAACTTGGGCTACAATCGAAAGAATATCGCCGGCCCCAAGTGCAGTGAAGAGGAAGACTAACTATGAGCAAGACAAAGATGACCAGCCAAGAGATCCGCGACGCGTTTCTAAACTTTTTCGCCGATCGCGGCCACCGCATTGTCGCCAGTTCCTCTTTGGTGCCGGCCGGCGATCCGACCCTGCTGTTCACCAATGCCGGGATGGTGCAGTTCAAGGACTGTTTCCTGGGCGTAGACAAGCGGGATTACGTCCGCGCGACCACCTCGCAGAAGTGTATGCGTGTCTCCGGAAAGCACAACGATCTGCTGACCGTAGGGCCGTCGCCACGCCACCACACCTTCTTCGAGATGCTGGGCAACTTCTCCTTCGGCGACTACTTCAAGCGTGACGCCATCACCTTTGCCTGGGACTTCTTCACCGAGACGCTGGGACTGCCGGCAGACCGGCTGTGGTCCACCGTCTATCGCGAAGACGATGAAGCGGCCGAATTGTGGCAAGAGATCGCCGGACTGCCCCCGGAGCGCGTCGGTCGGCTGGGCAAGGACAGCAACTTCTGGAGCATGGGTCCGACCGGCCCCAACGGCCCCTGCTCGGAGATCATGTACGACCGGGGCCTGGAGACCTGTACGTGCAGCCTGCACGGCGACTGCACGCCGGTCACGGCCGAAGAAGAGGACTGCGACCGCTGGTGGGAACTTTGGAACCTGGTCTTCATGCAGTTCAACACCGACGCCAACGGTATCACCACGCCCCTGCCGAAACCGAGCGTGGACACCGGCATGGGCATGGAGCGCATCACAGCGATCCTGCAAGGGGTGAGCGCAAACTACGACACCGATCTGTTCGTGCCGATCATGGATCGAATCCAGGCCCTCGTGGGGCACACCGACGCGCAGCGCGCTGAACAGATCGTGGACTACCGCGTCATCGCGGACCACTCGCGCGCGACCACCTTCCTCATTGCCGATGGGGTTCTGCCGGGCAACGAAGGGCGCAACTACGTGCTCCGTCTGATCATGCGCCGCGCGCTGCGCCACGGCATGAAGTTGGGCCTAAACGATGCGTTCATGGGCGGTGTGGCCGATGCCGTGACCGGCGTGATGGGTAGCCACTACCACGATCTGCAAGAGCGCAATGATTTTATCATGGAGGCGATAACGCGCGAGGAACATCGCTTCCAGGCCACGTTTACGGCCGGCCTCAGCCGGCTCGAAACTGTCATGGTTGAGCTCGAAGGACAGGGTCAGACCGTCATTCCCGGTGACACCATCTTCGGTCTGCACGACACGCACGGTTTCTCCCCCGACTTGACCGCCGAAATCGCAGCGGAGAACGGCTTCTCCCTGGACATGGCCGGCTATGCGGCGGCGATGTCTGTGCAGAAGTCTCGTGCGCGTGCGGCTCAGAAGGTGGACCAGGACGAGTGGGCAGCCGGCTATCGGCAACTTGACCTCCCACCCACAGAATTCGTCGGCTACGACTATGACCAACTCGAAATGTCCACCACGATTGTAGCTCTGGTGAAGGACGGCAAATCGGTGGTCGAGATCGGTGAGGGTGAGGAGGCGGAGGTGATCCTCGCAAGCACGCCGTTCTACGCTGAAGCCGGCGGTCAGGTAGCCGACACCGGCTGGATTGAAACCGAGTACGGCAAGTGCTACGTCTCCGACGTGCAGTCGCCGGTCGAGGGCCTGATCGTCCATCGCGGGCAAGTGGTGCAGGGCACGCTGCGCCATATGAACACGGCCCATGTGCAGGTTGACATTGACCGGCGGTGGGACGTCATGCGCAATCACACCGCCACTCACCTGCTACACCGCGCCCTGCGCAATCACTTGGGCGAACACGCCGAGCAGCGTGGCTCACTCGTGGCCCCCGGCCGGCTGCGCTTCGACTTCGTACATCTGAAAGCGGTCACACCGGAAGATCTCGCCGCCATCGAGTCCGAGGTGAATGCCGAAATCCTCGCCGATCGCCCCGTTGTGGCGCAAATCATGGCCCAGCAAGAGGCGCTCTCCAGCGGAGCTACCGCCCTGTTCGGCGAAAAGTACGGTGACGAGGTCCGCGTGGTCACGGTCGGCGGCGCGGATCAACAGCCCTTCTACTCCCGCGAACTTTGCGGCGGCACCCACCTGGAACGGACCGGCCAGATCGGTATGTGCGTGGTCACCGGCGAGAGCAGTGTGGGGGCCGGCCTGCGTCGCATCGAGGCGGTGACCGGGCGAGGGGCCGACTCGTACATCCGTGGCCGCCTGGCAACGCTACACAGCGTGGCCGACAAGCTGGGAGCGCCGGTTGAACAGCTGGAAGATCGGGTCGTGGCGCTCCAGCGCGAGGCTCGCGCCAAAGAGAAGGATCTGGAAAGGCTGCGAGGAGAACTGGGCCGCCACCAGATCGAGGATGCGCTGGGCAACTTGCTCACCGTCGAGGACGTCTCGCTAGTCGCCGCTCAGGTCGAGGCGACCACGCCCGATGACCTGCGCGACATGTCGGACATCGCCCGGCAACGGCTCGGCTCCGCCTGCATCGTTCTGGGCGCCGTGCTCAACGACAAGCCGTTCCTGATCGTTGCCCTCACGCAGAACCTCGTGGCGCGAGGCCTGCATGCCGGCCGGATTGCTCAACAGCTGGCACACATCATCGGCGGTGGGGGTGGTGGTCGCCCAAACATGGCCCAGGCCGGTGGCAACGATTCGGCCAAGCTGGCCGCCGCTCTGGACACTGTGCCCGACGTGGTGGCCGAACAACTGGCCAGCGGGTAAGTGGGTTGGGTGTTGGCGCGCGTCGCTCTGCCAGACATGAGCGACAGCCGCGATTTTCATAACAGGTTGCCAACTTTCCAAAAGTTGGCAACATTCGCGGGGGCTGGAAAGGAAATCCGTGCGTATTTGGCCGCGAAGAAGGCATAGGCCGCGGACAGAGCCGGATCACATTCGCCTGGAAGCGGTTCTCAACATCGGCACAACCACGGTCCGCGCGCTGGTGATCTCGGTGGAAAGGAATCAGTTCACCGTTTGGGGGCAGAGCCGTGCCGGCCACGGAAGTGGCTTTGGCCTGGAAGGGCGGGTAGTGGATCGCGAACGATTGACTGCCTGCTGCGAAGCGGTGCTTTCCGAAGCCGAGGAGATGGCCCGCGAGACCGCCGGCCGGCCGATGATCGCGGACCACATCCGGCTCGGCGTTAGCGGCGCGTTCCTCTGGAGTTATGTTCCGATAGTGCAGCGCCGGCGGGTTCACCCGGACCAGGCTGTTTCGACGACCGAAATGGATCGTATCTTGCACGGCCTGACTCGATCGGCGGTGCGCTACACCAAGACCTTGTCTCGCCGGACGCACCTGCGCATGAAACTGGTCTCCCTTTCTCCGCTCACTGTTTACGTCGACGGCCGGTGGGTGACGGACCCGCGAGGCTTCCACGGGGGGGAGTTGCGCGTGCGTGCCTTCGGCGCCTACGCTCCGCGCTACTACCTGGAAACCCTGCACGCGGTGGCTGATCAATTGGACATGGACGTGGCCGACGTCGTCGCCATCCCGGATGCCCTGGTCGTGGCGTTGTCCTTGCCGGAGGGCATCATCCTGAAGATAGGGGGCACGACTACGCAGGCTGTGGGGATCGAACATAAATGCCCGGCATGGTTTGATCGCTTCGACCTGGGAGGGGTGGCGTTCACACAGGTGGTAGAAGAACGGATGGGTCTGCTGCCAGAGCGGGCGGAGGACGCCAAGATCCATTTCGCTCTGGGGGGTGGAGACGAGAGCACGCGCAACACCTGGCACGATCTTCTCACCCCGACCTGCCTCCGGTGGCAAGACAGCCTGCAACAGGTGCTGGGGGACGCGAGCACGGAGCAGACGTTACCGGCCACACTCTTCTTCTGTGGAGGAGGGAGCATCTTGCCTGATCTGGTTGCCGACCTGTCCCAGCGACTGCAACGGAACGGCTTGCCGTTTGCCCAACCTCCCGAAACGCGCCCACTCACGGTCCAAACGATTCGCGGGTGGGAGGACAACACCACATCCCGATGGGACCTGGGTGATGTTGCGGCGATTAGCGTGGCCGCCCACGGCGTGGCTCTCTCTGGCCAGGACCCCCTAACCCGACGCCTGCGGCAACTGGGCAAGGAAATGGGCAGCCAATGACCGGACGACCTGAGCCACGGATTCCTCTGTCGGACGCGTCCGAACGTCCGGACGCACACGAACAGCCGGAACCCGAACGATCGCAGACGCCCCCAGCCGTCCCGCCTCGCCCGGAGCGCGAGCGGGCCTCGACGAGGCCGGGCGGCCCGCGTCTGGGTGGCCGCGAGCACCTGGTCCAGGTTGTACACTTGGAACCGGCCGACGATACCGCCGTCATTCGAGATCATCTGCGCCGCGCGCAGAGCCAGCGCGTGATTCTGGTCGTGCCTGCCGATTGCCACGCCCTGGAGCGTGACGTGGCCCTGCGCTTGCTGGGTCGCTACGCCACCATGTTTGGCCAAAACGTGGCCCTGGTCACTGACAACCGGCAGACATGGCGGTTTGCCCGCCGGCTTGGCTTTTCCACCTACTCCACGAGCCGCCAGGCCCAAACCGCCCGCCGGTGGAGCGAAAGCTGGCGACCGCCGCCGCGATCTTCCCGACCGCGTGAGGGCGGGCATCGCCCGGCCCATCCCGCGCTTCACGAGGCCTCACGACAGGCTCCTGCCACCCGGGCCGAGCGTACGCTAACCGTACTGGTCTTCGCGGCGCTGGTTATCCTGCTGGCGGGAGGAACGCTGCTGGTCGTTCCCAGCGCTCAGGTGTCGGTCGTGCCGGCCACAATTGCCGTTTCCACGCGCCTGCCCGTCCAGTTCGATCCCGAAATCGAGCGCATCCAGTACGAGTTAGGTAAGATCCCGGCCCGGCTGGTCGATCTAAAACTAGAGGGATCGGCTGACGCAGCCACGACCGGCAGGGAGGACGTGGCCGACGCGCGCGCCACGGGCCAAGTTTTGTTTATCAATCGCGTGGCCCTGGCTATCACGGTGCCGCGCGGAACAGTCGTCAGCGCCAGTTCTGGCATGCCGGTCAAGTTCCAGACGGTGCAAGAGATTACGGTTCCTCCCGGTGTGGGACAGCGAGCGGTCGCGGTCATCGAAGCCGTGGACCCTGGCCCGCGCGGCAACGTGCCGGTCCTGGTGATCAACCGTGTAGAAGGCCCGCTGGCCTTGTCTTTGCAGGTCGTGAATAACCAACCGACGTCGGGTGGCGATGTCAAACAGGTCGCTGTGGTCACGGCCGCCGACAAACGGACGTTACGCCAACTTCTGCTCGCCCGCTTACGGCAGGAGGCGCTGACCGCGCTGAGCGAGCAGATGGAGGAGGGAGAGTTCCTGCCCGCCGAGACGGTGGATATCTGGACGAACAAGGAGGTATTCGATCGCGCGGTTGACGAGCAAGCCGAAACGTTGCGCCTGACGTTGCGGGTTCAGATACAGGGCCTTGTCGTCTCCGACGTGGCCGCGGCTTCTTTGGCCCGGCAGGCCCTCTACGCACAGGTTCCTGCCCAGTACCGTTTGCAAGAGGGCACGGTGGAATACCAGCGTGGCCCCATTGAGCGCATCGAGCAAGGGACTCTATTCTTCACCATGGAGGTCGCGGGTACAGCCGTGGCAGAAATTGACACGGCGGCGGTCCGCGAGGAGATCGCGGGCCAACCCTTGTCTGAAGCTCGTACTCGCCTGGTGGAAGGGTTCCCCCTGGCCAGCGATCCGGTCATTCGCATCACGCCCCAGTGGTTCAGACACATGCCCTGGCTTTCCTACCGCGTGTTTGTCCACGTGCTAGAGCAACCGCTCGGGGGCGAAACGTGAGCATCCTGGCGTTGGACGTGGGGCAGAAGCGCATCGGCGTGGCGGTGAGCGGACCCAACGACCTGCTGGCTCGTAGCCTGACCGTGATCCGTGTGCGTAACCGGAAGCAGAGTCTGGAGGCAGTGCGTCGCCTCGTGGAGCAGGAGGGAGCCGCGGAGGTGGTCGTTGGCCACCCGTTGAACATGGATGGAACCGTCGGGGAGCAAGCCCGGAAAGCCGAATCGTTTGCCCGGCAGCTTGCCCGCATCGTGCCGGTGCCGGTCACGCTGTGGGACGAGCGACTCTCCACACAGCAGGCGCAAGAAGCGCTAATTGAAGCCGGCGTCCGGCGCAAGGCACGCCGCGCCCGATTGGACGCCGCCGCCGCGGCCGCTATCCTGCAGAGTTACCTGGACCGTGAACCAAAACCCGAGGCGTAGCCGGGAGCGCAACCGGAAGCCGGTGGGCAAGAGGAACCGGTTGCCGGCGACCGGTGGGCAGAGAGAGGAGCACATGCAAGAACGCGCTGACTTTATCGTACGCCTGCTAACGTTTCTCGTCGGGTTGGCCGCGATTCTGGGCCTGGCCGGTGGCGGGATGTGGTATGTCCTGCGGGCAAGCCGCTCACCGGCCCCTGCGACTCCTCCCCAGACCGCTGCCGTCGCAGAACCCACACCGGATGCGTCGGGAGAGGAGCCGTCTGGCCTGCGGCACCGGCTGGAAGGGTTCTATCTGGGGCTGTACAAGCAACAACTGGCGCGTCCGGCAGGTGATGACCCGTCCCCTGTGACCTTCGTTGTTGAATCGGGCGAGACGCCGTCCAGCGTGGCCAAGCGTCTGGAGGACGCCGGCCTGATCAGCGACACGGGACTCTTCGTCCGGCTGGTGTCGTACATGGGCGCGGGCAGCAAGATCCAGGCCGGGACGTTCCAGTTGCGGTCCACCATGACGATGGACGAGATCGTCGTCGCCCTCCAGTATGCCCGGCAGGAGGAAATCACGGTCACAATCCCCGAAGGGCTGCGGGCCGAGGAGATCGCCACCCTGCTGGCCAGAAAGAACCTGGTTGACGCCAGCACGTTTCTGGCGCTGGTCCGCTCCGGCGTGGCCTCCTACCCCGCGCTGGCCGGCCGGCCGACCGGCGCTACCCTGGAGGGCTACCTGTTTCCGGACACCTATCGCGTAGTGCCCGGCCAGACGAGCGCCGAAAGCATGATCGATCTCTTGCTCGGCACGTTCGACAGCCGGTTCGACGAAGGTCTACGCGATCAGGCAGCCGCGCGCGGGCTGACGGTTTTCCAGGCCGTGATTCTGGCCTCAATTGTCGAGCGGGAGGCGGTGGTGCCGGACGAGAGACCGATCATCGCCGGCGTGTTCACCAACCGCTGGAAGGACAGCACCGTGCTGAATGCCGATCCGACCATACAGTATGCCCTCGGCTACCAGGCCGATGCGGCCACCTGGTGGAAGCGGCCCTTGCTCCTGGAGGATTTGCAGATTGACCATCCGTACAACACCTACCTCTACGCCGGCTTGCCACCCGGCCCGATCTGCAACCCGGGACTGGCATCGCTGAGGGCCGTACTCGACGCTCCGCCGACCGACTACTACTACTTCGTCGCTCGCGGCGATGGGACGCATGTCTTTGCCCGCACCCTGGCCGAGCACGAAGCGAATGTGCAGGAGTACCAGAAATAGGGGCGAACCGTGCGTTCGCTACAA
>CAZDTE010000056.1:0-10721 GCA_964508275.1 uncultured Ardenticatenales bacterium | reverse complement strand
AACCGTGCGTTCGCTACAAAGGAAGGATAAGATGCCAGAGTCAGACGGAATCACGTTGTACGGAGCCCACTGGTGCCCGGACTGCCGGCGCAGCAAGAAGTTCCTCGGCGAGCAGATGGTGACTTACGACTGGGTGGACATCGAGCAGGATGAGGACGCCCGCCGCCATGTGGAGGAGATCAACGACGGGAAACGCATTATCCCCACCATCGTCTTTCCGGATGGCGAAATCCTCGTGGAACCGAGCAATGCCGAGCTGGCGGCCAAGCTGGGCCTGCAAACGAAGGCCCAGATGGATCACTACGACCTCATCATCGTCGGGGGCGGCCCGGCAGGACTCACGGCGGCCATCTACACGGCACGCGAGGGGATCGAGACGCTGATCGTCGAGATGGGTGGGCTGGGTGGCCAGGCCAGTGCCACCGAACGACTGGACAACTACCCCGGCTTTCCAGACGGAATTACCGGCCAGGAGTGGGCTGAGCGAGTGACGACGCAGGCCCGCAACTACAACGTGGAAATCTTGCAGGCCCAGGAGGTGGTGCGCGTCGAAATCAACGAGCCGTACCGGTACGTCTTCACCGGCGATGGCAGTTGCTACAGCGCACAAGCCGTACTGCTGGCCACCGGCGCCGATTACAAGCGACTGAATGTGCCCGGGGAGGAGGATTTCATTGGGGCGGGCGTGCATTTCTGCGCCACATGCGACGGCCCGTTCTACAAAGGGCAGGAGGTGGTAGTCATCGGGGGAGGCAACAGTGCTACCGAGGAAAGCCTCTTCCTCACCAAGTTCTCGCCCCACGTGACGTTGCTGGTGCGCGGGGACGGTTTGAAGGCCAGCCAGGTCTTGATCGACAAGATCATGGAGAAGCCGGAGATTGACGTCCGCTTCCAGACCCAAGTGCAGAGCTTCCACGGCACAGGCGGCAAACTGACACACATGCGCACGGTCAACCGCCAGACCGGCGAGGAGCAAACGCTGACCCCCGGCGGTGTGTTCGTGTTCATCGGCCAGGAACCGAACAGCGATTTTGCCGCCGATAGCGTGCAGCGCGACGAATGGGGGTTCATCATCACCGGCCATGACCTGGTACACGTCCCGGCGTTCGAGGGGGAGCGCCCGCCGATGTTGCTGGAGACGAGTATGCCCGGAGTCTTCGCCGCCGGCGACGTACGCGCCGGCAGCACCAAGCAAGTTGCCGCAGCCGCCGGTGAAGGGGCAACCGCCGCCCTGATGGTTCGCGAATTCTTGAAGGGGGTTTAGCCATGCCGCGCGACATCCCGATCGGCAACGGTTCGTTGCTGATCAACTTCGACTCCAGCTACCATCTGCGCGACATCTACTTCCCGCACGTGGGACAGGAGAATCACAGCGACGGGCATCCGTTCCGATTCGGTGTGTGGGCCGGCGGGCAGTTTCGCTGGGTGGACGACGCGGGGTGGGAACGCCATTTGGATTATGCCCGCGACACGCTGGTGACCGAGGTGACCCTGCGGCACCCCGATCTCGGATTGCGATTGGTCTGCAACGATACAGTGGACTTCCACGAGAACCTGTACCTGCGCCGCATCACGCTGCACGATGAAACCGGGCGCGATCGCGAGGTGCGCCTTTTCTTTCACCACGACTTCCACATCTTCGGCAACGAGGTTGGCGATACGGCCTATTACGAACCGGAGCGGCGCGCGATCCTGCATTACAAACGGGATCGCTGGTTCCTGATCAACGGCTGTCGGGTGGGTGAAGCGCACGGATTGGACCAATGGGCCACCGGGAACAAGGAGGTCGGCAGCCAGGAGGGAACGTGGCGGGACGCTGAGGATGGCCACCTGGAGGGCAACCCGATCGCCCAGGGTTCCGTCGACTCTACGGCCGGCCTGCACGCGACCGTGCCCGGCCGGGGCCAGGCGATGCTGTACTATTGGATGGCGGTGGGCACCGATTTCCAAGAGGTGACACGCATCAATCGCGCTGTGCGCGAAAAGGGACCACGGACGTTCATCCACCGCACCGCTGCCTATTGGAACCTGTGGGTGAACAAAGATGACCGTGATCTTAGTGGCTTGTCGCCCACGGTCTGTCACCTCTTCCGGCGTAGCCTGGCCATCCTGCGCACGCAGATCGACAATGGCGGGGCGATCATCGCCGCCAACGACTTTGATATCGCCCGCTTAGGACGCGACACCTACAGCTACATGTGGCCACGCGACGGCGCCCTCGTCGCCAGCGCCCTGATCGATGCCGGCTACTCCGAGGTCACGCGGCGCTTCTTCGATTTCTGCCATCGCATCATCAGTACCGAGGGGTTCTTCCTGCACAAGTACAACCCCGATGGGACACTCGCTTCATCGTGGCACCCTTGGCTGCTGGACGGCAACAAATGCTTGCCTGTCCAGGAGGACGAAACCGGCCTGGTGATCTGGGCGTTGTGGCGACACTATCGGACGTTTCGCGACGTGGAGTTCGTCAAGCCGCTTTACCGCGGCTTGATCATCCGCGCGGCGGAGTGGTTGGCCGGTTACCGCCACGAGAGCGACAAGTTGCCGCTGGAGAGCTACGACCTGTGGGAGGAGCGGCGTGGCGTGCTCAGTTTCACCGTGGCAGCAGTATGGGCCGGCCTGATGGCGGCGGCCAATTTCGCCGATGCCTTTGGCGAAGATGAACCGGCGGCGCGCTACCGGGCCGCGGCGGACGAGATCCGGGCCGCTGCCGACAAGCACCTCTACGACGCGGATGCCGGCCGCTTCGTGCGGATGATCAACCGGCGGGCCGACGGATCGTTCGATGTGGACATGACGCTGGACGCCAGCCTGTTTGGCCTGTGGTACTTCGGCATGTACCCGCCGGACGATCCGCGCGTCGTGCGCACGATGGAGGCGGTGCGCGAGCGGTTGTGGGTGCGCACCGAGGTCGGCGGCGTGGCGCGATATGAAGACGACTACTACCACCAGGTGAGCAACGACATCGCCAACGTACCGGGCAACCCGTGGTTCATCTGCACCCTCTGGCTGGCGCAATGGGAGATCTCACGGGCTCGTTCAAGCGAGGACCTGCGCTCTGCAAGCGAGATTCTGGAATGGGTGGCGGCCCACGCCCTATCGAGCGGAGTCTTGGCCGAGCAGGTCCACCCCTACACGAACGCTCCGCTCTCCGTGTCGCCACTCACCTGGAGCCACGCGACGTACGTAGCTACCGTGTTGGAGTACCTGCGCGTTTAGGGAAACGCCCTCGCCCAGCAGGCGGGACTTTGCTCGCCGACGGTCTCGGACCGAGGCAGGCGGACGGCTCGGTCAGGAGACCGTCGCCCGTTCGGGCCAGTCGCCCAGCGAGGGAAAGGGTTAGAGTTCTCCCGTCACGTTCCAGGCGCGCAGCAGTTCGGCGACGCTCCAGGCCTGGGCGATGCAGCCGCGCGGCGTGAACGGCGGGTCGCCGTCGAAGATCTCGCTGACGCTGCCGACGCCGTGGGCCCGCAGATGATCGAGGAGTGGTCGCAGGAACGCGCGCGCCAGGTGCGGATCGCCGTACACGCGCAGGTGGGCGCGGACGAACGGGCCGATCAGCCAACCCCACACGGTTCCCTGGTGATAGGCAGCATCGCGCTCGCGTTGGTCGCCGCCGTACTGGCCGACGTAGGCCGGGTGGCGGGGGTCGAGGCTGCGTAGGCCGTGTGAGGTGAGCAGGTGCTGCGCACACACGTCCACCACGGCCCGTTGCTGCGCGGCGTCGAGCGGGCTGTGGTGCAAAGCCACGGCAACGATCTGGTTTGGTCGTAGGGCTTCGTCGTCCCCATCCGGTCCGTCGAGCAGGTCGAAGCAATTCCCCGCCGTCGCGTTCCAGAACCTCCCAAAGCCGGCTTGCGCCCGGTCGGCCCAGGCGATGTACTCATCGTCGGGCCTGCCCAGGAGCCGCGCGAAATCCGCCATGATCCGTAGCGCGTTGTACCACAGCGCGTTGACCTCGACCGGTTTGCCGATACGCGGCGTGACGACCCAATCGCCGACCTTCGCATCCATCCAGGTGAGCTGCACGCCGGGCTCGCCGGCGGTGAGCAGACCATCTTGCGGATCTACGCGAATTTGGTGCCGGGTCCCCCGCCGGTGCCAGGCGATGATCTCTTCGAGGACGGGGAATAGCTCGCGCAACAGGCCGTCGTCGATAGTGCCGCCCGCCGGCAACCGGCGGGTCGCCGCATGATAGGCACGGATGGCCTCGAAGAACCACAGCGTGGCGTCCACGGTGTTGTATTCGGGACGCTCGCCCTGTTCTGGGAACCGGTTGGGCAGCATCCCCCGGTCCACGTACCGGGCGAACGTGCGCAGAATCTGCGCAGCGACATCGAGGCGGCCGGTGGCGAGAGTTAGGCCAGGGAGGCTGATCATGGTGTCGCGCCCCCAGTCACCGAACCAGGGATAGCCGGCGATCACGGAGAAGCCGGCCGTTCCGTCTGGCAATGGCCGGCGGACGATGAACTGGTCGGCGGCGAGCGCGAGATGACGGGCTGCCGCCCCCGCGCCGGGTCCGGCGGCCCCCTCGGTTTTAGCGATCACCTGCTGCTCGTACGACTGTCGTGCGGCGTAGGCAATCGCCCCATCACGTTCCGGCAATGGCTCCGTGCTGGCGATCAGGGTCAGGGACTCGCCGGGGTTCAGGGTGGTGCGGAATGTGCCGGCGTGCAGGTGATCCTCATGGGCATCCAGTCCGCGGTACTCTTCCTCGGCCAGCAAGAAGTCGTGGTGCCATTCGTGGGCCAACGTGGCCTGGGCACGGTCCGATAGCAGGAGAAGCGGTGCCGCCTCGTCAAACGCGGTCACGCGCAGACCGTGTGCGACCGGCTCGATGTGCATGACCCAGTCGCCGGCGCGGGTCGAGCCGTGGTGGTCACGATAATTGACCAGCGCCTTGAGCTCCAGGGTCAGTGGCCGGGACGCCCGGCGCAGGTCGTAGCGGACGCAGGTCGTGTTTTCGCCCGGCTGCATCCACACCCGCTTCTCCAGAAGGGCATCGCCACAGGCATACGTCCAAACTGGTGTTGTGCCCTCCAGGCGGAAACGTTCCAGGTGCCGGTAGCCGGTGGGCTCGACCGATCCGTCGGCCCAGCGGTTGGCGAAGAGCGGATACCGTTGCCCGTCGTAGGTGGCGCTTTCATCCATTTTCGCCAGCAGCAGGGTGCGTCCGAGGGGCGGTTTTAGGGCGGCGATCAGCAGGCCGTGGTAGCGGCGCGTGTGCAGGCCGGCGATCGTTCCGGAAGCATACCCGCCGATCCCGTTGGCAACCAGCCACTCGCGCCTGGCTGAGGTGTCCAGATCGCCGCAGATGGTGCGCCCGAAACTTAGATCAGGGTTACGATTTGCGGGTGTCCGGCTGTTGGCATTCGATTTCACTTGGCGGCCCACCGTGTTGTGATCCTCAAGTTGTACGCGCATGAGCAAGGTGTGAAAGGTCCGGGCGATGCTGAGAAAGACGCCTGGCGCGCCCGATTGCCAGGGCCGCCTCTTTGACGAGCCGGCCCCGGCCCAGACAACGAAGCCATCTTCAGGTCACGAGACCTCGACGTGATCGGCAACAAGAACCGTTACGAAGGCGAAAAGACGATGGTGTCCGGTTTGAAGGCGGCCCACGAGAACCAGAAGTGGTTGGCGTGGACGATAGGCGTCAACTGTTTGCCGCTCAGCGGTCCACTGACGGCCTGGCCCAGGATGTTCCATTCACTGTCCGTAGCGGTGTCTACAATCTTATCACCCTTCAGGTCGAAGGTCAACTTCTCTCCGTCGAGATAGGGGTCAAACACGCCGCTGGCGCCGATGTCCTCGCCTCGCGCGATCAGGCCGGATCCCAGTGCACTGCTGGTGCCCGGTGTGAAGAAGATGGCCAGGTCGTGGCCAGCCTGGGCGTCATTGACGACGCCCAGCTCGGACAGCACGCTGAATGGATAGGCCACGTTCACTTCTTGACCGGTCGAGTCCGACAGTGCCACGGCAACGACGCGTTCCATCGCCGGCAATCGACCGTCCGGTTTTCCACCGAACAAGAACGGGCGTTGCCCAATGGTATCGTAGCCGACGTAGGGGTTGCGACCGTAGTCCCGTGAGTAGCCGGTGTCGCGGGAAAGTACGCCACCGTCCGGATGGGCGTCACGGAAGTCGGCGAAGCTCACGATGCTCGACGGGAAGAAGCTGAGTTGCGAGCCGGTCAGGTCCCCGACAATGGCCTCGCCGGTGAACTGCTGCCAGAGACTCTCCGTGGTGCGATCATACATCACCAGGTCGGAGTTGCGCAGCAGACCAGACGTGCCGAACTCGTAGACCGTGCCATCGAGCCGGCGGTCGAACGTGATCGCGGAATTGCAGAGCGGGCAGAACGTGATGAGAACCGGCACGCCGCCGGCCGTGTCGTTGACGATCTCGTGCCAGATGAGGATCTGCAAGGGGTAGGCACGGGCATCGCCGTTGATCTCAAGGGCGATCACCGGCTCGTTCGCGGCCAGCCAGTCGGCGGCTTCGTCCGGGCTGACGAATTGCGGGTCGTCAACAGACGGGATGCCATCGCGGGGTGGTCCGCCGGAAAGCAACTCCGCGTACTCAATGGTATGGCGGTTCCAATTCGTGTTCCAATTCGCGGTGGCGCTGCGAATGCGGCTAGGGCGGTCGTCTTCGGTCAAGTTCGTTGCTTCCTTTCTGGAAAAGTCTGAAGGTTCGGGCGCGGGGTCGGCGGCGGTAGTTGCTGTGGTCGCTGTGGCAACGGCGTCGGGCGTTGTCGCCGATGGTTGGGCCCTCTCGCGCGCAGTCGCGGCCGTGCAGGCCGCCAACACCAAGGGTATAAGCAGTCCGGCCAATCGCCAGGATAGGCGCTGCCAGTTGTTAGTCCGCATCTGGGTCTCCTTTCGTGGCCCAAAACGGGCTGAGTTCTGTACCTCGTGAAAAAGAAAGGGGGCCGAGATGGTCGGTGCATGACGTACATGCCTGGCCGGCGTCGACCCCCTGCAGTTATGCTGTTGATTAGAACGCGGCGTAGGTCACGGCCAGGACGAGCCCGAATACGGCGTGGCCCATCAGTTGGCCGAGCATTGTCTTCGGGCCGCCCTGCATGGCGGGCGGTCGGGGGTGCATGCGCATCATCAGAGGCATCATGGCGATGACCACGACGCCGTGCGCGATGCCGAAGATCAGGCCCCACAACAGGCCCACGCTGCCGATGCCGATGCTCCAGGCGTATGCGTAGACCACGGCGAATACAACGCCCATCATGAAGTGTACGACCAGACCAATGCCGGTCGCGGTTCGCTTGTCAGTAGTGAACATTGATCCTAACATACCAATGATGTCCATCTTTGGCATGCCCATCCTGGGCGCGGTATACATGAGCAGCGTCATGATTGCCGTGGCGTCCAGTCCGGCAATGATTGCGCCAGTTACATTCATCGTTTCAACTCCTTGTGTTTTGTCATAACCAGGCGGGGCTCTCGCATCGTTTCTCGGGTGTGAGAAGCGGCCCGCAGTCTGGTGATTTCGTTCTCCGGATTGCTGTCTGTGATCCTAGACGAGGCTGCGGGGTTGGTTCTTACGTGGGGGAGGAGACGCAGGTGGGCACGGTTATGAAAATAACAACCAGTCGTCAGATGTCAGTCGTCAGACGGCCCCGCATGAATGACGGGGCCAGGGCTGCCAACCCAGGCGGCGCGATTCCATCCGCCGCTGGCCGTCTTGGTGGCGAGCAATCGCGCATGGGCACCGAGCTACAGGGGCCGATAGCGAGATGATTGGGCAGGATGCGAAATTGGCAGATTTATCGAGCGGTTACGGAGGGTGGGTTGGTGGAAGCGAAGGGCGACGGGAGCGAGGCGACTACACCCCGCGCTGGATGGTACGCCAGATTTGCACGATGGTCGGGCGCTGCCCGTACATGAGCAGCCCCAGCCGAAACACCTTCGCCCCGGCCCACAACACCAGGGGGATGCTGACGACCAAGACCAAAAGGCTGCCCACGACATCGGCGGTGGGGACCTCCGCCAACGGGAGTCGTAGCAGCATCATCGTGGGGGCGGTAAGGGGAATGAAGCTGAGTACGCGCGCGATAGTCGCGTTCGGATTGGTGAATAGTAAGCCGCTCAACATGTAGGGCACGGCTGCACCGAATGTGAACATGCCGGCCAGTTGCTGGCTCTCGCGCATCGTCGTGCCCAACGAGCCGACCGCGGCCAGCAGCACGGCGTAGAGGGTGAACCCCAGCACGTAGTACGCCAGGGCCAGGGCCAGGAGGGACGGTTCGATGGCGATTTGGTCACCGGCGGCCAGCAGGCTCACCGCGCCACCTCCCAGGGCGAGCGAAGAGAGCGCCCACACCAGAATCTGGGTGAGTCCCAGTGCACCCAACCCGAACACCTTGCCGGCCAGCAGTTGCGTGGCTGTCACCGAGGAAAGGATGATCTCGATCACGCGGCTGTCTTTCTCCTCGCTAACGCCTTGCAGCAGGAAGCCAGAGGAGACGAAGATCGTGATCACGAGCAGCACAGCCAACAGGTAGGGCAACACGAAGCGGAAGAAGAAGGCGAGTGGGGAGTCCCCTTCGGCCTGCCCGCCGGCCCCCAGAACAACCGGTATCGCTGTCATGGGAGCGATGGCGCGCTTCCGGATCGCTGGTTCTACCTGGTCGACCAGCAGGTGATCCACCAGGAAGCGGCGGATGTTGCCGGACTCGCCGGCAGTGGCCACGCTGAAGCCGCTTTCTTGGGCGACGATCTGCACCTCGCCGTTCGCGAGATAGTCATCGGGAATGACCAGGTAGAGAGTCACCTCTTCGGAAGTCAGCGCTTTCCTGGCGCCGGCCTCATCGGGGTAGAGGTGGTATCGGGCCTGGTACTCGTCCAGGATGGGGGAGAACAGGCCACTGTGGTCCACCACACCGACCTGCTCCGGCTCACCACCGAACTGCTCCTCAAAGAACTGGCTGGCCTGACCGGCGTAAAACCCGGCCACGATGAGGCCGATCAAGCCGAGGATCGGCACCAACGCCGTCATGATGATGAAGCTGGGCCGGCGTATGTTGACCAGGTACTCGTGGCGGGCGATGGTGAGTACTTTACGCATGACTCTTCCCCTCCACGACGGCGATGAAGATCTCTTCTAGTGGAACATCGGCAACGGCAAATTGCGTTATGGGCAGCCCACGACCGACGATTGCCGCCAGGACGGTCTGTGGGCTCGCCCCTTCTTCCAGCGTCAGGCTGCAAGTGTCACCGGCCCGCTCCGATTCGAGCACGCCGGGCAGATCATCAAGCGCTGCCGGTGTCTGGACTCGGATGCGGCCGCGGGCGTACTGTTGCTTGATCTCTGACAGCTTGCCGTAGAGCACGGCTCGTCCACGATTGATTAGCAAGATGCGGTCACAGAGCGCCTCCACCATGTTCATCTGATGGGTACTCAGGACGATCGTCTTCCCTTCGGCCTGCAACCGGCGAATCAGGGACTTGACCAGCTCCACGTTGATCGGGTCCAGCCCCTGGAACGGTTCGTCTAGGATCAAGAGTCCGGGATCGTGTACCAGGCTGGCGATAAGTTGGACCTTTTGCTGCATACCCCTGCTCAGCGCCTTCACGCGCCGGCCGGCCCAATCGGCCAGGCCGACATCGTCCAGCAACGCGGCGGCGCGCTCCCGGGCGAGCGACGACGAGAAGCCTTTCAGCTCGGCCAAATAGGTGAGCGTGTCGAGGACGCGCAGGTTGCGGTAGAGGCCGCGCTCTTCTGGCAGGTAGCCGACGCGCTCGCGGGCCAGGCCAGGCGCAGCGCCGAGGACGGCAATTTGCCCGGCGTCGGGCTTGATGATGTCCATGATCATGCGGATCGTCGTGGTTTTGCCCGCGCCGTTCGGTCCAAGTAGCCCAAAGACCTCGCCCTGGTGTACTGCGAAGTCCAGGTCCACGACGGCATCTACACCATCGTAGGATTTGCTAACGGCGGAGAGCTCAAGCTTGGGAACTGTTCTCATCATCATCATCATCGGTCGGCCCGGCCATAGTAATGCTTCGCCTGCTCGGTCACCCGCTCAATGAACCCGGTCTTGCCTCGCGTGTACGCCACCCGGTCACGCGGCGAGGCAGATGCCAAGCGGATCTTCAACGCTTCGTATTCCCTGGCCACCTCCGGGTGCTCGACCAGGTAGTCCCGAAAGAGGAGCCGATCCCAGTGCTCAGTGAAATGGCCCTCCACCATGTGAATGTGGTGCGTGCGGGCACGGGTCCGCGGGTCTCGCTTGATGAACCAGGCGTAGAATGGCGGGCCGTCGTCCCCGTGCGTCGGTCGCCAGAAGTAATCATAGCCTTGTGACTCCAGCACCGGCACGATTCGGATCCTGGTCGCCTGCAGGTCGGTCACCTCCGCGAGCATGTCCACGATGGGCTTCGCAGCGAGCCCCGGTACAGCCGTACTGCCGAAGTGCTCGATACGTCGGATCAAGTCGTTCGGCAAGTAAGAAAGCAGGTACTCCTTTTCCTTACGGAAGGACTCCGGCCAGTCGGGATCGTACGGCACGATCGTCACCTCCTCGCTCACAGCACGTTGAATTTGCTGCTCTGGTGTTTCCATGTCGATGTCTGCACGGGCCGGCCAGCCTGTTCCCAGGAATAACTAGAAGATACGTATCTTCCCAATATTTCGGGGTGAGCAGGTATCCTCTCAATAATCTGGGGCGTCTTGGTCCGGCCTTGCTTTTTTCTGCCACGAATTAC
>CAZDTE010000055.1:0-20584 GCA_964508275.1 uncultured Ardenticatenales bacterium | reverse complement strand
GGCATCACAGTAAATCACTGCGACGCTAAGGTGCCAGGACGCTGTTTTCACATGCAGTCGTCCCTCATGACTTGATGACCACCGGCAGGTAGATAACGTGCGGCGTGGCCGTTGGCGAGGGGGTCGCGGTCGCCGTGGCCGTTGGTGTGGCCGTAGCGGTCGCCGTTGGTGTGCTCGTGGCCGTAGCCGTTGCGGTGGCGGTTGGCGTGCTGGTGGGCGTGAAGGTGGGCGTCGGTGTTGGCGTGAACGACCAGGACGGGATGTAGCAAACGGCCAGCCGCGCAGCCCGACTTGGATCACCGTCGTAGGCGGAGACGTCTCGATAGAATGACGCGGACCCCTGTCCGATCAGCATCAGCGCCAGTGCCGAAGTCCCTTCCGGGTAGGGAGTTGGCTGGTTGACGACCTCCTGCACCACGTCGGTCAGGTCTGGGCTCGTGTACGGGTTGCCGGAATGCCAGAGCGAGTTGATGGTCCAGGCCACGCTGCTGGTGGTTCGGGGGCGGTCGGGCACGTCGCTGTTCGGGTAGCAGAAGTCACCAGCCGCCGGTTCGTTGTCCCCGTAGATCTGCACCGCCGTCTCGTCCCACTGTTCGCCGGAGGAGTAGACCTGGAGCCCGGCAGATGTGATCCGGCTCAACGCTGGAATCGAGAGGTCCAGGAAACGGACCCCGGAGTCGACGTTGGTCCCTCCGAGCCGCACGGTGGCGGCGCTGTGCTGGTTCGAGCCACTGTATGTGGTATCATCGCAACTGCGGATCACGGCGACGTTCTCGCAGAACTGGGCGCCGGCTTCAATGCCGGTCACACGGATGGCGTTGACCGCCGTTGCACCGTTCACGGGAATGAAGTCTATGTCCAGTTCGTCGTCCATGACCTGCACGCCGAAGGTCTGTACGTTGGCCGTGAACGAACCACCCGCTGCGGCATAGATGTCGAAGTTCTGTAGCACGGTTTGGCCTTCGATCTGCACGTTGAAGACGCGTTGGCCGGCGCCGGTGGCCTGAAGTTCGGCGAAGTGCAGCTCCACCTGGTAGCGCCCCTCGTATGCACCGTTCGACAGCCAGATGCGATAGCGGGTGAGATCCTGGCGCTGCGTTTGGTAGAGTGGGTCTTCGGTGGTGCCGCCAATGGGCACAAAGGCGGAGACGGTCGTGCCCCCTTCGTAGCCCCAATAGTGCGGAGTGAACGCACGGTCGCCATACCACCAGTCGCCGGACGAATCTTGCCAGTCGCCGGGGGCACCGCTGTTGATGCGCAGCTCACGCCCGATCTCCTCCTCGGCGGAGTAGTAATCTGTGCCGTCCACGGTGGCCTTGGCCTTGATGTAGATCGTGTCGCTCGTGCGCGGGCTCCCGATGGTGGCATAGTATGTCTCCATGCCGCCCGACTGCGGATCGGTCATGTTGCTGTACAGGTTGTCGGCGTCGTGAGAGATAGTGTCCCAGAGCAGGCGAACGTTTGTAGCTGTTGTGCCGCCGGCTATGTCCCAGCTCACCGGTATCGCTGCCCCCGGCGCGGCCATCGGTGGGAACGTGTCCAGCGTGACGGTGGGCGCTCCCGGCCGCGCCGGCCGCAGTGGATTGAGGGTTACATCGCCTGCCATGCCCGCACCCGCCACGTGATGGGCCAACACAGCGGACCCCTTCGCGCCCGGCAGCAGGAAGAGAACCATCAAGAGCAGCCGGGCGACATACCTGGCGCGAATCCGACTTCGAGAGAGCCGTACTTGATCGTTGATCATGAGAGTGCCTCCTTCCGTGCAAGAAACTCAGCCATTAGCGAAAGGTATCGGGTTGGGAATATGCCTTCCTTGCCCGGCCGGCAGCCACAGTAAGGGAACTCCAAGAGAATAGTTCTCCCAAACAGAATCTCGATGCGGCCCACAATACCGCGAAAAGTAATCTGCAAGGGAGTTCCTTGGGCTTTTCCACCTCGTTGGAAGACATTTAGCGAATGCTAACAGGCTTCGTGATACCTTTCTGGAAAGTTTATTTCTCTGGAAAAGCCTAACCCGGACAAGCCGGAACCAAAGAGGCTTGCCACAGATTGCACAGATCTCTCAGATGATGCTTCGTTTTCCAATCTGTGTCATCCGTGAAATCCGTGGCTCATCTTCTTGCCTTGTGTACGAATATTCGACTGCTTAGGTACTACGCATTGTCCGAGACTGCGCTCAGAAAATGTGGCCCCTTGCGGGGCAGGTGATAAAGGGACAGGGGACACAGATTTGCACAGGCTTAGCACACAGATTTTTCCTGAATTCTTTATCTGTGTTTATCGGCGAGAATCTGTGTCCTACAGAAACATCGACAACTTTTTGTCGATCTTGACGCCCTAAGCGCCTAAATGCTGCCGAGGGGTGGCGAACCATCATCAGCGCCGGATCACCGGCAAGCGCACCGCATGCGGTGGCGTGGCCGTCGCCGACGGCGTGGATGAAGCGGTCGCCGTCCCGGTGGCCGTGGCCTCAGGCGTCAGCGTCTCCTCCGTAGCGGTCGCTGTGGCCGTCGCCGATGGCGTGGACGATGCGGTCGGCGTGGCCGTGGCGGTAGCCGCCATCCACGTCGCTGTGGGGGTGGACGTGGCCGTTGCCGTCGCGGTCGCTGTTGGCGTACGCGTGGCCGTCGTCGTGGCGGTAGCCGTCGCGGTGGTCGTCGCCGTGCTGGTGACGGTCGCCGTCGCCGTGACGGTTGACGTGACGGTGCCAGAAACGGTCGCCGTAGCCGTCGGCGTGGCCGTGGACGAGTTGTTGGTGGCCGAAATGCCACGCACCGAGATGGCGTTCAACACCGGTTGCCCCACTCTGGGCACGAACTCGACGGTCAGTTCTCCATCGGCCACGACCGCTGTGAACGTCTGGTCGTAGGCGATGTCCTTTCCGCCGGACGCCGCGTACAGGTCAAAGGCCGTAAGCTTGGGCTGCCCTTCGATGAGCACGTCAAACACCCGCTGACCCGGCCCGCTCACGTCCAATTCGGCGAACCGTAGCCACACCTCATACGTGCCGACGTACGCCGTCGAGACCCAGAACTTGTAGTGGCTCACCCCCTGGCGTTGCGTCTGGTAAAGCCCCACATCCAGCGTGCCGGAGATGGGATCGAAGACTTGGTGAATGCTGCCGCCCACGTAGCCCCAGTAGTACGGCGCAAACGGGTGGTCCGTTTCCCAACAGATGCCTCCGTTGCAGTAGTTTGTTCCATCGCCCCAGTCAGTGCCATTGCCGGAGTTGCCGTACAGAACGGCTGGCAGTATCTTCGGGTCCGCGCCACTAGGCGGGTCGTAATAGTCGGTGCCGTCGACGGTGGCGTGTATGCGGAAGCAGAGGTAGTCATTCCCAGGGGGCATGGTAAGCGAATCGGCGTACGTGCCCGCGCCGCCCGACTGATCCCACGTCGTGTTCGGCAACGGATCGGGGCAATTCAATCCTGTCTTGATGCCCCAATGCAGGTCGGTGTGCGACACGTCGGCGCCGCCTTGGACCTGCCAGGTGATGGGGGCAGCCCCGCTAGGCGGTACCGGCGCCGGCCAGGTGCTGATCTGCACGCCCTGGGGTTGTGTGGGTCCGGCAGGCAGGGCGAAATCAGATGCCCACGTACCGCCGGCCACGATGCCGGCAACGCAAGCGGTAAGGCCAAGGCTCAACAGATTCCGAAAGCGCTTTCCCATGCTCCTTTGAATCGCCCTGCAGCGTTTGCACGGCGCGCGATCATGTTGGTCACCGCCCGGGCCAGCTCACGGGCAGCGCGCGCCCGCCGTCGACCGGTCGCGCCAGGAGGAACCCGCAAGCCTGGCCAGAGTCCAACTCCTGGCCGACAAAAGGTACTGGGCCACGCCAATTATACCACGAATTCGCTGCGCTGTCCGTGGGACATGAGTCCTAGTGCCCAGGAGCCGTCTACCGCAGTGCTGCCCAAGACGGTGACCGCTGGCTACTAGCCGCTGATTACTGACTACTGAATTGGCGCATGATTACGGGCAAGTACACGGGACGAGGCGTCGGCGTTGGCGTGCTGCTCGGTGTGAAAGTAGCGGTGGGCGTTTCCGTCGCCGTGGCGGTGCGCGTTGGCGTCGCGGTCTCCGTTGGCGTCATGGTGGCCGTTGGCGTGCTCGTGTCCGTTGGCGTGTTTGTGGGCACGCGGGTTGGAGTGAAGGTTCTCGGCGGACTGGAGGTGCAACGGTACACCCGTATCGCATCGAGCCGGGCGTCCCTCTCCCGGAAAGCGAATTGGAGATAGTGGTCCCCGGGCATGAAGAAGAGGGGTTCGGGATAGGGATAGAAATCCTTGCGCACCTGCTGCCACGACCATGTTGTCCCTTCGTAGAAATGCCAATCGAAGAAGATGGAAGCGTCCACAGAAAAGCGGAACGAGTTGTTATTGCCTGTGGGACCCCAGACGCGTCCGGTCACGTAATAGAAGCCGGCGGTTGCTATGGTGACCGTAATCGTATCGGAGCCGCCCTCCGCTCCCTCGGCCGGTGTGTGTACATAGAACCCGCCCGATGCCGAGGCATCTGCAGTCGCCACCATGGGCGCGACGATGTTCCCTGTTTCGGCCTCAATCTCGGTGAGCAGCCCCTCCGAACAGACGGTGGGGGGTGTCGCCGTCGGGCTGGGTGTGGCCGTAGCGGTCGGGGTCTCCGTCTCCTGCGCCGGAAGCGCCGCCGATGCCTGCCCTGTCTCGTTCGCCGCGCCCTTCCCCGGGAGCGACATGGCAAAAGCCGCCAGCGGCCAGCCAATCGCCACAATCAGTAACGCCCCCACCAGCCAGAACCCGCTCCGCCGGCGCGTCTCCGACGTCCTCTTCTTATTCATGAAAACCTCCTAACGCAAATGGGCGAATGGGCGAAGTGCAAATCAGCGTTCATCATTACGATTCAAACGTCAGGGGCCGACATAGATTACGCGAACGGCGCTCAGTTTGCCGTAGCCGGTGTTCGGCCAGTAGTGGACGATGTCTATGTCCAGGCGACCGTCAGTCACCGGGATGCCTGGAAAGCGCTTGACCGCAGCGGTGTACTTGCCTGCATCGGCGATGATGTCGTACTTGTCAAGGGCAAGCTGATTCTCGATGTACACGTCGAAGTACCGGTCGCCCGGATTTTCGTAGAACCGGAAGATCTCGGCGAAGTGCAGCTCCACGTCGTAGCGGCCGGCGGGCACGTCGAAGCGATAGCCCTGCAAGCCCCATCGCTCAGTCTTGTAGAGAGTCGGATCGGTGGTGTTCGTGATCAGGTGATCGGTCGTGCCGACCTGTTGGCCTTCGGGAACGACGGTGCCCGGATCGTATCCCCAGGTGCCGGCGGGAGGAACCGCCACGATCCGCCCGATCAGCCAGGACAGGAAGGAAGCGTCCCCCGTCATGATCGTGGATGTGCCATACTTCGCGTCGGCCTGCCAGACAAAGCCGGTCGTGTCGGTGTAGACCGGGCCGCCGGCGTTGACGCCCAGGTCGTACGGATTGGGCGTGGAGGTCGGCGTCGGCGTCGGCGACGGGTCCAGCCGGATCACCGGCAGGTACAGGGTCTTGAAACCGCCCGGTGTGGCCGTCGGCGTCGCCGTCCCCGTTGCTGTTGGGGTGAGCGTCGCGGTGGCCGTCGCCTGTTGCGGTTCAAGCGGGCAGCTAATGTCCAGTGCGTAAGGGCCGGCATCACCCTCGAACCCGTCCACCACGATGTAGTAGGTTCCCGGCGGGGCATTCGTGACCACGGCAAACGTGTCGTTGGTCACACCGACGCAGGCATTTGGGTTTGGGTCAGAGAGGATGAAAACGTCCAGATCGATGACCGGTGGGTAGATCAGCGTAGCGGTGATCGTTTGCGTGACGGTTGTGTTCAACACGTACACCTGTTCGGGGCCGCTTTCGTTCCAGATGCGGCAACCGTACTGTGACACCCCGCCGTGGTTCCCCCGCGTGTCGCCGGTGTTATAGCTGCCGCAATTGACCGGAATGGCTGAGGGCAGGTCAAGCCCGGGCGTCGGGGAGGCTGTCGCCGAGGGAATCGTGCCGACCGGGGTGGGCGTGTGCGTGGCCGAGGCGGTCGGCGATGGCCCGGACGTCTCGGTGGCCGTAGCGGTAGCCGTGGCCGTCGAAGTGGCCGACGGGCCGACCGTTGCGGTTGCTGTCCCTGTCGCGGACGCCGTTGCCGTGGGAGTAGCGGTTTGAGTCGCCGTGCCAGACGGTGTCGCCGTCGGCCCGCCGATGATCACGAGGCCAGGGGTTGTGCCGGCCAACACGGATTGCCCGGCGAATGCTGCCTCCGACTGGCGCGGCGGCGTGGTCGAGAAGCTGACAGTGGTGCCCGAAATGTTGCCCGCCAGGGCCTTGAAGCGCACCGTCGCCAGCGTGAAGGTGCCGGACGGCGGCGTGCCGCCCAGCATCGCTCCGGAAAAGTCGATCTGGCCCTGAGCGTTGTCCGCCTGGTTTAGGAGCACCGTGTTGAATGCCGGACCTGCCGCGATCGTGTTCGTCGGCACGCCGCCGGCGTCCACGACCTGCAGGTACGCCGGGTCAAAGTTCAGGAAGGCATCCACCGCGTCCACCGCCTGCACACCCGCTTGCACCTGGATGTCCACCGTAAAGATATCGTCCACGCTGGCGTTGCTGGTCGCCGGCACGACCGCCAGAACGACCACGGCGTTGGGTGGGAGCGTGGCGGTAGCCGAGGGGGTCGCCGATGGTGTGGGCGTCGGCGTGGCGGTGCCGGTCGGCGTCGCCGTAAACGTCACCGGAATCCAGTCGCCGAAGTTCAGCGTCAGCGTCGAGTTCGCCGAAATCGGGACGACCCAGTTGTTTGGCGTGGTGGAGACGTAGCCAGATGGATCTACCTCGACCACACTATAGCTGCCAGGCGTCAGGTCGGGGAAGCTGTAGGAGCCATCGGGGCCGGTGGTGTGCGACCCGATGAGTGTGTTGCTGTTGTCGCGCAGGAAGACCTGGGCGCCGGCCAGGCCCGGCTCGCCCGCATCTTTCGTGGCGTTGCCATTCAGGTCGTTCCACACAGTGCCCTGCATGGTTCCCACATTCGGGGTCGCGGTGGCGGTTGGTGTGTTCGTCGCTGTTCCGGTCGCCGTAGGCGTGGCCGTGGCGGTCGAAGTGTGCGTGCTGGAGGGTGTGGCCGTCGCCGTCGGCGTAGGCGTGGCCGTGGGCAACGGCACGTTGTAGAACTCGTTCTCCCCGTACGTGCCGGGCGACGGGGAGGCAAACCGGATCGTTTGCCCTACGACCGTACCGCCGCTGCGCGAGACGGCGGTCAGGAAGGCGTAGCCAGCCGGCAAGATCTCAATGATGTTGTAGTAGGCGTACGCTGTGTTGTTCGTGCCCAGGCTGTAGGTGCCGTCGGGGCCAGAGGTCGTGCTGCGCAGCCAGGTGCCCAGTCCGTTCGTATTATGCGCACCGTACAGTTGGACGGTGACGCCGGGCATCGGCGTCTCGTTCCCGATTGGGCCGTCGAACACTGTGCCGGAAAAGTCCAACGCGGCTGTGGGGGCGTCTGGCCGGTCGTTCGGTTCGACCGGAAAGCCAGCACCTGCTGGCTGGGTAGAGAAAACCCAGCCGAGAACCAATGCGGCGAGTACGATGATGATGCTGCTGCTTGGGGTTGTTTGCTGTGATCGGTTCATGAGATGCCCTTGAAGATATAGCGCAGCCGACTTGGAAGACAACAACGGGAATGGTGAGTTACGAATTGTCGAACGTCAGTGCACAACCCACAATGGCTCAGACTGCCTGATCGGCGAAATTCCACTCGATGTCGGCACCGGGGAGCAAATGAATGCTCTGCTCGTTGTCCAAGGTCGAATATCCCGCCGGCGGCGTATGGGACAGGCAGTAATCCGCTGGCACCAGATCGCCAAAGTCATACGTACCTCCGGCGCCCGAAGGCTGTGTCAAGAACGGTGGGCCCGGAGGCGGGCTAAGGTCGATGGGACAGGTGACCTGCCACAGTTGCATTTCTACTCCAGGAAGCCCCGCTTCCCCTCCCTGACAGATGCCATCTGAATTGCCATCGTCGCACACCTTCCCGTGGATATGACCCGGTACCGGTGTCGGTGTGATCGTGGGTGTTTGCGTTGGTGTGGGCGGGGGCGGCAGGTGATAGCTTACGGTCAACTTCGGCCGGTAGCTCGTCGGCCCGCCCAACTCCGAGGCATAGAAGCGATACTCCGTCGTACCGCCCAGGCCGATGAGGATCAAGCCGTAGTTCGACGCCGAGTTGGAAACCCATTGCTGCGTCATCGTGATCACATCAAACGAATATAGGGCATCGGGCACAGCCACGATCTGTGTGTCGTCGGCGGAATCTACCCGGTCGATGGTGATCCCACCGGCACCCGGAATCGCCCAGGGGATCGTATTCGTGGTGCTAATCCAGGTCGCCTCCGTTACGATCCATGACCGCAGCAGTCGGTAGGCGCTGACCGTGAGCGGCCGGTCGGCCTGCTGGTAGGGTGAGGCTCGCAACTCGAGGACGGCCGAGGTCACGGTCGCCGTGATCGGGATGGACGAGATGTCGAAGCGCATGATCGGTCGGCGCGGGCCATTGCGCAGAATCATCTCTCCGGATGCGTGCGGGGTGGTCGGGTTCCACTCGTCCAGGTAGCCATCGGACACGCCGGTGTACAGCGGCGACGGACTCACTGCGTACTGAAACGAGATTGTCGCCGACTGGGGCAGCGGCGTGGCGGTCGGGGTAGGGGTCGTGCCCGACAGCGAGGTCAGATAGACCAGCTCCAGCACGGGGCGCACCTGGCCGTCGGGGAATTCACTGGTGGCGAAGGAGTGTGTGCTGGCATTGCCAGTGCGATCATCCAGGATGACGCCATGATTGCTCGCCGGGGTTGTCACCCACTTCGTGACCAGCGCGGTCAGGTCCCAGGCGTACCACCGGGTGGACGTGGTCAAGCGCGTGATAGCTTCGTACGTACTGGCCCGGTCGGCGCCCAACTGCGCGGCGCCGGGCAGCGTCCACGTGTCGGTGGTTGTTCTGTTGAACCAGGTGACCTGAGACACATCCCACACCTGGAGCAACTCGTACGCGGCCACATCAATTGCCCCGCTGCCGGACAAGCTGTTGCTCCACAGCTTGAGCGTAGCGGTCATGATCTGGGCATCCGGTGGCAGGCCAGAGAGGTCGAACGTGATCAGTGATTGCCGGTTGCCGCCCGACGTCGTGTGTACGTCCATCGTCGTTTCGCCTTCGTGATTTGTCCACCACTGGCTGGACGTACCGTCTATCCACGTGTCCGCGGTGATCTCCGGCCCTTGCAACGTGTTCGTGACTACCACCGGGATGCTGGTGGCCGTCGCCGTGGGTGTCGGGGTGTTGGTCGGCGTGGCCGTGGCGGTATCTGTGGCAGTCGGCGAGGCGGTTGCCGTGGGCGTCGGTGTGCCGGTGGCCGTTGCCGTGGATGATGGCGTCGAGCCGAGGGTCGCTGTTGGTGTTGCGGTCACTCCGTTCACTTTGGCGAGCATCGGCAAGTAGACGTTGTGGATCGTCGGCCCTTGAATAACGACGACGCCATCGGTGACACCGCCGAGGACGTCGCTGCCCAGATAGGCCGCCGTCGTTACGCGAGGCGTTGTTTGCGAGAAGGCTACCGGCGTACCCGTTGTGGCCGCCAGCGCCTTGAACCGGATCGTGGCCAGCGTGAACGTGCCGCTCGGTGGGAACGGGCTGAAGGTTGCCGCCGAGTAATCAATCCGGCCCAGGATGTTATCTGCCGAGTTCTGGAAGACGGCCGGCAGCGTCGTGCCCTGCTCGATGCCCGACGCGGGACTACCCCCGGCATCCACCACTTGCAGTTTGGTCGGATCGAAGTCCACGAAGGCATCGACCGCGCTCACCGCCTGTGCTCCGGCCTGCACCTCAATCACCATCGTGAAGACATCATCCACGTTTACCGTCTTGGTGGACGGGTTGATCACGATCTGCACGGTGCCCGCTTCCGCCCGATTGGGAGCGTTCCGCGAACCGCCGGCCTGCCGGGCCAGCGCTGTGGTCACGACCACGTCGCCGTACTGGCCATAATTGCCGGCTAACAACGAAACGTCTAGTGCATTGACGATGGTGTCCTCGTTGAAGTTCGCACGGGCATCGTAGCCAGTATCGCCCGGCCCCTTGTTGTACGTGCCGGCCACGACCGATACGTCGAGAGCGTTGATGTTGTTGCTGTCGTTGGCGTCGCCCTCTTTCAACGTGCCGGCGTTCAGCGCATTGTTGCCCGCGTTCAGGGTCACATTCGAAATCAGGTTGCGCAGGGTGTGGTCCTGTTTCACGCGCACGTCGTAGGTTCCAGCGGCGATACCGGTGGCCGCGAAGTTACCGGACTGATCGGTGGTCGGCGTGAAGGCGTAGAGCGGAGTTGTGCCCCCCGGTGCGTAGAGCGTCACGCTCAGCGGAACCGACCAGCGCGGGTCGGGCGGGGCCGGCCGGCCCTGCAGGGAGACTGAGCCGGAAATGTTTGCGCTTCCCGATCCGCCGCCCTCGCTGAAGCGAGCCAGTTTCACGAAGTGGATGTACTCGTCGCCGTCGCCCCAGCTATCAATGCGGAAGTCGCTGCCGCCTAGCTGGCCGTTGAGCAGCCGCGCATCGTTGAGCACGAAGGTCTTGGTCAGCCAGGCGTTTGTGCCGGTCTTGGTGACGACGCCGGCGCTCTTGTAGGCATTGCCGGTGGCATCGTAGGTCAGCTCCCACGAGTCGGTGCCAAAATCCCGGTAGGTCACAGTGACAGTCACCGGGTTCGAGAAGCTGAAGCCATCATCCAGCTTGAACCACATGAAGGGGTTGCCCGTCGCCTGGTCCGTACGGCGCGTATAGCGGCCCTCTTTGGTGCCGTCCACGTTGAAGACGGCCACGGTCTGGCCCTGCGGCACGCTGTCGTCTTGGTCAAGCCAAAAGTTGTAATTGCTCGGATCGCCGTTTTCTGGGTAGAGGGCATGTTCGGAGCCGCGCAGCGCCACCCAGGCTGCCGGCGTGTTGGTGATCGTCTTGCCCGCATACCGGTTGGCGAAGTCGAAGCTCGCGTAGTTGGTCGAGATCGGGTTGAACGTCACCGTGTCGGTGAACATATCGCGCGAGAAGCTGAAGTAGTCGGCATGTTTGTCCAGGCCGGAGAGTGCGGCCCAATAGACATCGGTGGTGTTCAGGACGTAGGCGCTGCCGCCCACCGGCCCGTACGTCTCGAAGGCGATCGGGATCGTGTCGCTGTAGGTGAAGAGGGCGGCGTAATGCCGCAGCGCATCGTTGTGGTCAGCTTGCAGGCCGTTGTGCTTGAGGCCCACTCCTTTGGTGCCCGCGTATTGAGTCCAGTTGTCGCGCTCCCAGCCGTTACGGAAGATCGGCACGTACTGCAACAGCAGCGGCTTGCTGTTGCCGAACGCGGCGCTGTAGGCATCGATCACCCACTTGACGTAGTCGAGCCAGGCCAGGCTCTGTTGCGAGTAGTTGCCGCCGGTGCCCAGGTCGCTGTCCATGGCCGTGCCCACACAGTTCTTCTCGTCCTTGTAAGCTGGTTGGGTCTCCTCCCACAGGCCGACGCCGATCTGAATCCAGGCCACGCGCGGGTCGTTCTTGTACTTGGCCGCCAGCGCGTTGATGAAGCTCTGGTACTTGGCTTTGTACGTTGCGTCCCAGTAGCGCGGGATCTTCTCGCGCCCGTCGCCGCAGTCTATCGGCGACATGCCGGCAGTTTGAACCCACGAGGGCGTGGCCGGGGAATTATCATTGACAAACCTGCCGTAGGTTTGCACGCCGATTCCGACAGCCTTGCCCTTGGCTGCCTCCGCGGCAATCCAGATCTCGATGTCGGAACTGCCGCCCCAGTTGTAGCTGCCTTCCGTCGACTCCAATTGGCTCCAGTCGAATGACCGGTGTCCGCCGACCAGGTGATACGTAGTGGGATCGAAGTTGTAGATGTCGTGGAAGACGTAGATGCCTGGATTATCGTTGTCCAGGTGCGGGAGTCGGTTGGGCGCTGCCGGCAGGTCTGGGCCGACTGAAGTGGACTCGGCCGGTGGGAGTGCTGCCTGGGCGGCGAAGGTGCCTAGAAGGAACAGCGCGCAGAACCCAACAACGGTGCCTGCCCACACCAAACGCATTCGTATCAAGTTTGCACCACCTTTCGCGTAATGGCTCCCCCCGTAAGGGTACCCATCTTCCCCTCCAGCCGGAAACACGACCTGAGGGAAGCGGCCACATTATAGCATAGTGAGGTGCTTTTGCCAAATAATGGCCAACCAGGATACTGAGAAGTTCGACTTCTGGCAGAAATCGAACTTCTCTGCTTCTGTCCCTCCCACAGCGAGCGAGCTTTGCTCGCCGACGCCTGCCCGACAAGGCAGACCATCGCCCAGTGGGCATCACGCAATACGCACCACGCGCATCACGTTCCCACTCAGTCCCGCCGGATCGCCGGCAGGCGCAGTCGAGCGGGCACGATCGCTTCTGCGCGCAGGTGAAGCTGGCGACCAAAGCCGTCGTGCAACACCGCCTCGTTGATCACCACCCGACCCGGCGCAGGCCCGTCCACGACCGTCTGGTAGGTCAATGTGAGCGCCTTGCCCGGCTCGATCCGCATCGTCCAGGTGATCGCACTGCCCGCGATCTGGGCGCTGCCTGCCGACGCCCACAGCGAGCCGGGGACATACGCCGTCATCGCCGGCACCACGTCGGTCAGCAAGCCGTCGGCGGGCACCACACCGTCGTTGCGCAGGTGAATCGCGTAATGCAGGGTATCCCCCGGCTCGGCGACGGCCGGGCTCACCACCTTGGTCGAAGCGCCCAGCTCCGGCAGGTCAACCTCCAGGGTGGCGGCGCGCAGAAACGTGAGCCGCGTGCCGTCGTCGATCTCGGCGACGTTGACGACCACGCGGCCCTCCGGCGGGATAGGACGCACAACGGCCCGGTAACTCAAGCGGTGGCTTTGCCCGTCACCGACCGGCCCAGTCCAAAGTGCGCGCGTGGCCTCCGGGTCAAACACCGCGCCGCCGTCCAGCGAGCCGGGCACCAGAGTCAGGCCGGCCGGAAGCGTGTTGGAAAACGTCACTGTGCGCACATCCGGTCCCCGATTGATGAGCCAGGCCGTGAACGTGACGGCACTCCCGCTGCGCACCACGCCCCGGTCGACGCCGAAGGTGGACGTGCCGAGCGGGCTCAGCCAGGCCACGGTGCGGCCGAGCGCCTGCGCGCGGGGGTCGCCGGCCAGGGCTTCCAGCGGGAAGGCGAAGAACGCGGTCGCAAAGCCCGCTTCCCCTGCATCGGTCGTGATCGCCACGGGCTGGCCGTGGCTGCCGGTGAAGGCCGCTTCGGAGCCCGCTGCCGGCTCCAGCGCATCGCTGAAGTTCGGGAAGGGGAAGCCCAGTAGAAATGGCCCCAAGCCGTCACCGGCCGGATGTCCCGGCACGCCGGTGACGAGCGTTGTGGTCAACCCTTCTGTGTACGTCAGCACCCCCAGGTAGTGCGCCCCGAAGGGGTTCAACCCGTTGGTGTAGAGGTAGTCCTGCGACGAGAACAGCAGGCGGCCTCCGCCCTCCAGAAACTGGGTCAGCTTCTGTTCTTCCCCGACGCTGAGGGCGTCTACCCAGTCGTAGCCGGTGAACCAGACCACGATCGGGTGCAGATTCAGCACAGCAGTCGGGGGCGACGCGTAGCCGAGCTGCGTGTCCCAGTAATCGTAGCGCAGGTCGCTGGCGGCAAGGGCCTGCTCGTAGGCCGACTCTTGGTTGTACCAGCGGTCGTCATCCACCAGCAGGATCGGCGCTGGTGTCTTAGTGGTGGCCGTGGCCGTGACCCACACGGTTGGCGAGAGGGCCGATCGGGCACTCACCGTCGCCTGGTCCGCTTCGTCCCAGGAGATGTCCGGCGGGACCCGGACCTCGAGCGTGAGCGTCTCCGTGGCGCACGAACCGAGCGAGACCGTTGCTGTCGGCGGGCCGGGCGACCCGCCGATCCACAGTGTGGTCGGCCAGGCGCTCGGAGCCAGGCCCACAGTGAATGTGTCGGTGGTCGCCCCGCGGTTGCGCAGACGCATCGAGTGGGTGATCACGTTGCCCGGCCGGACCACGCGCACGGGAGACGACAACGTCAATTGTGCCCCCACCGGTGGCCGGGGTGCCACGAACCAGCGGAGAATGCGCTCCAGCGCATCGGCCCGCGCCTCGGCCGGCCCGACCCCCTCCAGGCCGAAGCCGAGAGCTACCGACCGGTACGAAAGGCACGTGCTCGCCCGGACGGCGAGTGGGTCGGCGCGCGTGTTGGCGGCGATGGGTACGGCATGGTCAGTGTCCAGCACGGTGATTTCGTCCGGATAGGACTGGTTCGCGCCGCTGTCCCCGGTGTTGAAGCGGAGGGTCAGGCCGTCCAGGATGTCGCCCGTCTGCCCGATGACGTCGCCCAGGCCCGCGTCGTCCCGGACGTAGCGCGCCTTCAGGTACGGACGGAAATAGGCCGCCGGCACGGCCAGCGGATCGCCGCCATCGTCCCAGTATCCCACATCCTGACCGGTGACCAGCAGGTTGCCGCCCGCCGAGAGGTAGCCGGTAATGGCATGAGTTGCCCCCACGAGGCCAGGAGAATCTTGCGGCGCATCCCAAATCACCACATCGTAGCGGGCCAGGTCGCCGGCGGTGGGGACATCGCCGGGCGTGTCGAAGGGGTGGCGGATAGGCCAGCGGTGAAAGAGGTAGCCCAGCCGCTCCAGCGTGTCCGCGATGATCTGCCCGTGGTAATCGTAGTACCAGCGCCCGCCATCCACGAACAGCACCGTCGGCACCAGCGGCAGGGCGACGTTCAGGAGTGTGCCGGCGTCCGCCAGAACCTCAACGGCCGTCGTGCGGGAGACGCGGTGGCCCCAGCTCGTCGTTGTGACTGTGTAGACTCCCTCCGGCAGGGCCAGGCCATAAAGCCCACTGGCCGGATCGGTGGTCGCCGTCACCGGCGTGCCCTCGGCAGCGATGGTTGCTCCCAGCGGAAGCGGTTCCTCGCACGATTCCGTTTTCGGGCAGGCTTCCGTGACCCGGCCAAACAGCACGCCGGCCGGCAGCGGCGTCAGGGTGAAAACCTGCGTGGTGGTCACGCCGCTGCGAATCCGAACGCCCTGGACGAAGCGCCTGCCGTAGGCGAACGCGGTCGCTTCCAGATCGTATGTGCCCGGGGCGATGGCGGCCCGAAAGCGTCCCTCGCTGTCGCCAGGCACGATCAGTTGCAGCTCGCCGTCGCGGTTGAGGACTCGGACTTCGCCATGCGTCAGCGAGGCCCCATCCACCTGCCGGCGAATCTCCCCGGCCAGGACGCCTGACGACGTGGCGACCAGTCCGGCCTGGTACGCGTCCACCAGCCCCCACCCGTAGACGTTGTCCGGAGAGGGATCGGCCAGCGGGCGGGCCGTGCCGGTGATGATCGCTTCAAGTTGGTCAAGCGACAGCGCGGGGTCGGCTTGCAGGAGGAGGGCGGCCAGCCCGGTGACATGGGGCGCGGCCATCGAGGTGCCGTTGCGCACGGCGTATGACCCGCCGGCAGCGCTGGAGCGGATGTTCGTGCCCGGCGCCATCACGTCCGGCTTGGTGTCACCCCAGGGCGTGGGGCCGCGCGAGCTGAATTCGGCGACCACGTCCAACTCATCGGTGGCCCCGACCGTCAGGGCCTCGACCAGGCTGCCCGGGCTATAGATGCTGGAGACCAGCGGGCCACCGTTGCCCGCCGCGAAAACCGGCAGGATGCCGGCGGCCCGCAAGGTCTGCAAATCGCGACGGAACTCCTCGTTCCCGCTGACCGTTGAGCCCCACGAGCCGTTCACGATGTCGGGGGCCAGGTCGGGGTCGCCGGCCGGTGCCAGCACCCACTGAAAGGCCTGATGAATCCAGGTTTCGCGGGCCACCCCCTGGGCGTTGAAGATCTTGGCGGCGATCCACCGCGCTCCCGGTGCCACGCCGGTGCGCGACTCCCCGTCGTCACCCAGAATCGTGCCCATCACGTGCGTGCCGTGCCCGATGCCGTCGCCGGGGTAGACGAATTGCTCGTCCGTCACGTCGAACCAGTTCCCCTGGTGATCCGGGAAGCCCTTCGGGTTGTAGCCGCGGTAGGCGGAGCGCAAGGCAGGGTGCTGCCCGTCAACGCCGGTGTCCAGGATCGCTACCACGACGCCGCGACCGTCCAGCCCCAGAGCCTGGTTGGCCAGATCGGCACGGATGTGCGAGATGTTCCACTCCGGCACCGGCCCGCCGGCCTGCCGGGACATTGTCTGGTCCGAAGGCAGCGTATAGGTTCGCTCCGCACGCAGCCAGGCCACGTCCGGGCGGCCGGCCAGGTCGAAGGCGACCTGCGGTGTGGCGGAAACGACCAGCCCGTTGATGATCCACAGCAGGGTGACCTCCCCAACGTAGCCGTGCCGGGCGGCCTGGGCCAAGGCCACGCGCACGCCGCGCTGACTCTGCTCCGCAATTGTTTGCAGCCGCTCGACGACCGGGCGGCTGCCGCGCCGGCCATTCGGCGACGCGAGTCCATCGGCGCCGGGCGGCGCGCGCAATTCGACGACGAAGCGCACGCGCTCGTGGGGCGGCGTCTGGAGCAACTGCCGGAGGAGGCTCGGCTCCACGCGGCCAAGAACCGTGCCGGGCGTGGGAGGCGTATAGGCCCCGGCGAACCGAGCGGGGAAGAGCAGGAAGATCAGCCCGAACAGCAGGGAGAACGCCAGACAGGCGGTGCGGACAACGACAAGGCGACGCTTCCCCATTCTTGCGAGGGCCGTGGAATGCGACCGGATTTCTTGCATAGCAGCTCTCTTTGGGACTGGACAGTGAGATGAGGCGGGTGGGAATTAGGAAGTCCGATCTATTCTATCATGAAACCGATTTGGAAGCAAAGCCGAGCGACTTTTCATTTTTCGGGCAACCATGATATAATGAGTGGGTATTGGGTCAGACTATCTCATGGGTTCCGGCTCGTAAGGAGGAAAGCCAATGAGCATCGTACGCGGCGCACTGCTCCAGGCTACGTGGACGGGGAGCAAAGAGAGCACGATCGAGAAACATCTTCGCTACGTCGCCCAGGCAGCTGAGCAAGGGGCCCAGATCATGTGCTTCCAGGAATTGTTCTACGGCCCTTACTTCTGCCAGGTGCAAGATTCGAAGCATTACGGTTGGGCCGAACCGATCCCTGACGGCTCGACGACCAGGCTGATGCAGGAAACAGCCGAGAAGTACGGCATGGTGCTGGTGGTGCCCATGTACGAGGAAGAAGCGCCCGGCATCTACTACAACACGGCGGCTGTCATTGACGCCGACGGCACGTATCTGGGCAAGTATCGCAAGACGCACATCCCCCACGTCGGCGGCTTCTGGGAGAAGTTCTACTTCCGCCCCGGCAACCTGGGCTACCCCGTGTTCGATACGGCCGTGGGCAAGATTGGCGTGTACATCTGCTACGACCGCCACTTCCCCGAAGGAGCACGGATGCTGGGCCTGCACGGCGCTGAGATTGTCTTCATCCCGTCGGCTACTTCGCGTGGTCTGTCGCAACACCTGTGGCGCATCGAGCAGACCAGCCACGCCATCGCCAACGGCTACTTCGTGGGCACCATCAACCGGGTGGGCATCGAAGGGGAGTTCGGCCCCAACGACTATTACGGGCAGAGCTACTTCTGCACCCCGCGCGGCGAGTTCGTGGGCGAGGTGGGGAACGCTTACGAAGAGGAATTGTTGGTACGCGACCTTGACATGGATCTGATCCGCGAGGTGCGCAACGTGTGGCAGTTCTATCGCGACCGCCGGCCCGACCTTTACGATGACCTTGTGGCCCCATAGACAGCAGGGCGCGCCGCTACGCCGCGAAGGAGGAGACGATGGCTGACTTGAGTGTTGATTTTGTGGGCATGCGCTTTCCAAATCCCTTTATGCTGGCCTCGGCCCCGCCGACGCGCAACGCAGAGATGATCAAGCGGGCCTTCGCCGCCGGCTGGGGCGGCGCCGTGACCAAGAGCATCGCACCGGAACCGGCCACAGATCTCCAACCCCGGCTCCAGACCCTGACTCATCGTAAGCGGGCCATCGGGATGGAGAACGTGGAATTGACCACCCACTTGACGGTCGAGGATTGGCAGCGGGAGGTCGCCGATGTCAAGGCCGCCTACCCCGACCGGCCGCTGTGGGCCAGCATCATGGACGCGCCGGTGGAGAAGAACTGGCAACACCTGGCCGAGGCGATGCAGGAGGCCGGCGCTGACGCCCTGGAGCTGAACGTCTCCTGTCCCCACGGCATGCCATCCAGAGGTATGGGTGCTTTCATCGGCCAAGACCCTGAACTGACCGGCAACGTGGTGTCCTGGGTGGCGAAGGTAGCACGGGTGCCGGTCGTGGCCAAGCTAACGCCCAATGTGACGGACATCGCCTTGATAGCCGAGGCCGCCAAGGAGAACGGCGCCGACGCCCTGTGTACCGTCAACACGGTATTGGCCCTCATCGGTGTGGATTTGGACACACTGACCCCAATGCCGTCCGTCGGTGGCGTGTCCACCTACGGCGGCTACTCCGGCCCCGGCATCAAGCCGATCGCCCTGCGGTGCGTGGCCCAGATCGCAAAAGCGACCGGGCTGCCCGTGTCCGGACTGGGCGGGCTGGACACGTGGCGGGACGCTGTGGAGTTCATGGCCGTCGGTGCCAGCACGGTGCAGGTGGGGACGTCCGTCATGTGGCACGGATTCGGCGTTATCGAGGATATGCTGGACGGGCTGAATGCCTACCTGGACGACAAAGGCTTCGCCGATCTGCAACCGGCCATCGGCGCGGCCCTGCCCCGAATCGTGGATTTCTCGGAGATGCCGCTGGATTTCCGCGTCCGGGCCAGCGTGGACGATACGTGCAACGGCTGTCTGCTGTGCACCAACGCCTGCAACGATGGTGGCTTCCAGGCCATCACCGGCGTCAAGGGCGAGGTGGTGACTATTGACGGCGAGAAGTGTGACGGCTGTAGCCTGTGCGCTATGATCTGCCCGCTGGACAGCATCGCCATGGTGCCCCGGTAGGTACAGAAGGAGGTTAACATGGATTTGGTCATCAAGAACGGTAACATCGCCACCGCCACCGAGACCTATCGGGCCGACATCGGCGTGAACGATGGCACCATCGCCCTCATCGGGCGTGACCTGGCGGGCGACGAGGTCATTGACGCCAGCGGCATGTACGTCATGCCTGGCGGCATTGACCCCCACACGCACATGGAATTGCCCTTCATGGGCAGTGTGTCTGCCGACGACTTCAGGACGGGCACCATCGCCGCTGCCTGTGGCGGCACGACTACCATCATTGACTTCGCCATCCAGGGCGCCGGCCAGACACTGCGCGAAGCGCTCGACACCTGGCTGGACAAAGCCGAGGGCAAAGCGTGCATAGATTTCGGCATGCACGTGGCCATCGGCGACATGACCGATGAGTGCATGGCCGAGATGGGCGACCTGGCTGCCGGCGGTGTGACCAGCTTCAAGATTTTCATGTCGTACAAGGGCAGCTTCATGGTGGACGACGAGACGCTCTTGCGCTCGCTGTTCAGGGCCAAGGAGATCGGCGCGCTGATCACCGTCCACGCCGAGAACGGTGACGTGATCGCCTACCTGACCAACAAGCACGTGGCCGAGGGCCGCAAGGAGCCGGTGTGGCACGCCCGCAGTCACCCGCCAGAGGCCGAGGCCGAGGCGACCCACCGGGGCATCGTGCTGGCCGGCATGACCGGCGCGCCGATCTACTTCGTGCACCTTAGCGCTGCCGACGCCCTGGAAGCCGTCAAGGCCGGCCGGGCCAAAGGTTTTCGCGTCTACGCCGAAACCTGCCCGCAGTACCTCATGTTCGCGATGGACAAATACGAGGAGCCCAACTTTGAAGGGGCCAAGTACGTGATGTCGCCGCCGCTGCGGCCCGAGGGCCACGCCGAAGCGCTGTGGAAAGGGCTGGCCAGCGGCGACCTGCAGGCGGTGGGCACCGACCACTGTCCCTTCAACTTTGTTGGCCAGAAGGACATGGGCCGGGACAACTTCGCCGCCATCCCCAACGGCATGCCGGGCGTCGAGATTCGCCTGCCGATCCTCTATCACTTCGGCGTCAACGCGGGGCTGTTCTCCATCAACCGTTTCGTGGAGCTGGTGTCCACCGGCCCGGCCCGCCTGTTCGGCCTGCTGCCCCGCAAGGGCACCATCGCCGTGGGTGCCGACGCTGACCTGGTCATCTGGGACCCGCACAAGGAGTTCCGGTTGACCAGAGAGAACCTGCACATGAACGTGGACTACAGCGTCTACGAGGACATCACCGTGAGAGGCTACCCCAGCTTGGTGCTCCAGCGCGGCCAGGCCATCGTCCGCGACAACCAGTTCGTGGGCCAGGTGGGCGCCGGCCGGTACCTAAAGCGGGGGCCGACCGGCGGGTAGGGGGGAGCGTGAAGCGTGCTGCGTGACACCCGACACGTGTTTTCAAAGAAGAGGGGTATCTTCTCAATATTCCGGGGTGAGCAGGACGTCAAGTCCCCCTAAGGGAACTCCGAGAAAACAGTTCTCCCAAACAGATTCTCGATGCGGCCCACAACAGATCGAACAAGTAATCTG